>JACWAG010000217.1 GCA_014874425.1 Syntrophaceae bacterium
GCTATATCGCTCCTCCTCCCCAACAGGGCCCTCCTCCTAACGCAGGGCCAATAGCGCAAGGCAGACAGCCTCAACCGGCGCCTGGTCAGTATCCTTCTTACCAGCAGCCCCAACAGTTCGATGAAAATTTGCCTGCCGGAGCGGTCCGTATCACCACACAAACCCCAGACGGCACCACAGTCCAATATTACCCCCCACAAGGCGAAGACATGGAGAATCAGCCAGTTGCGGTTAGACATCCCAAACAGCGCCGCGGGCAGACCGCTCCAAAGCCGGCAAGAGCCAAGAAACCGGCCCAAGAACACCAGACCTCGACAGGGACCACAGACGGCCCTGGAACATCAATCGCCATGCCACGCCCGGTCGAAATCCCCCAGGGTCAGGACCCTCGGTCTGGTTGGAATTCTTTTAATAGAGGGGCGCCGGTTGCGCCTCCGGCTCAGTGACCGTTGCTCCAATAAAGAATTTTTCGAGAACTTGAGCCATTATATGTTGGTATGTTAGACGCCAACTCGTTAGTTTTACTACTGTTTATGACACAATAGGGCCTTGAATTCAACAAGGCCCTATTGTTTTACGCCTCATCTTTCGAGTTCCTGGGCTCTGCGCCGGTTGACGCTGCCTCAGACCTGGGGTAATTTGTAAAGATGCTGGAATGGCCTGTTTGAATTGGAGTTCTAATTCATGTTTGACACCCCCTCAAAGAAAGAGGCTTGCGGGATCTTTGGCATATACGGGGTCGATGACCCCGCTAAACATATTTATCTCGGATTATACGCATTGCAACATCGCGGCCAGGAATCGGCTGGGATTGTTGTTTCCGACGGCGTTACCGTTTCAACTAGGAAGGGGATGGGACTTGTCCCGGATGTCTTCAGGAACGGGGAACTTGAAGACCTGAAAGGAAACATGGGCATTGGACATGTTCGTTATTCTACCACGGGCAGTTCAATGTTGAGAAATGCGCAGCCTTTTTTGGTTGAGCAAATAGACAGGTTTTTCGCTCTCGGGCACAATGGAAATATAGTCAACATTTCCAAACTCAGACGCAAACTTGAGTCAGCCGGAGCAATATTCCAGACTTCCACCGACTCGGAATTGATAGCCCATCTAATCTTGCACAAGAAAGGGCCCCTGGAAGAGAGGCTCGTAAAGGTCTTCCAGGAACTTAGAGGGGCCTGGTCCCTGGTGTTTCTGAGTTCAAACGGGATATATGCCGCTAGAGATCCATTTGGATTCAGACCTTTGTGTATCGGGCGTAAAGGAGACGCAATAATTTTCGCGTCAGAAACCTGCGCTCTAGACATTATCGAAGCAGATTATGTTAGAGACGTTGAACCGGGCGAAATCGTAGTCGCCGACAAAGACGGTCTTCGCTCTATAAAAAGCCCCCAGCGTAAAAATCTCGCAATGTGCATCTTTGAGTACATTTATTTTTCGCGCCCCGATTCCTCAATCTTCGGCCATGGGGTCTATCAGATAAGAAAATCTCTTGGGGTTCAGGTAGCCCTTGAAAGTCCTGTGCCGGAAGCGGACTTTGTGGCGCCTATGCCCGCCTCGGGTAACTATGCTGCGCTTGGCTATGCACAGGGTAGCGGACTGCCCTTTGAATTTGGAGTGATACGTAACCATTACGTCGGGCGAACTTTCATTCAGCCTTCACCTGCCATACGAAACCTTGGGGTAAGGCTTAAACTTAATCCTGTACGAGAAATCCTCAAAGACAAAAGTGTAGTTGTGGTTGACGATTCAATAGTACGAGGAACCACCAGCAAATTGCGCACAAGAGCTTTACGGGAAGCTGGGGCCAGGGAAATTCACATGAGAATAAGTTGCCCACCAATACGCTTCCCATGTTTTTTCGGCATCGATTTTTCGAGTAAGGGAGAACTCATAGCGTGTTCCAAATCGGTCCAGCAGATTTGTGACTTTATAGAAGCGGATTCTTTGGCTTATCTGAGCCTGGAAGGTATGCTAAGAGCGATGCCCATTCCGGCCAAAGATTTTTGCACGGCCTGTTTTACGGGAAAATATCCCATTCAGATCACGGATGATTCCACCAAGATGTGTCTGGAAATGAATACAGCCGGACCAAGCGCATGGCCATAGTAATCAAGATTCTCGAAAAACGAGAAGTTTTTCAGCAACCGCGAGGTCCTGAGGGGAAGTTATTTTAATGTTATAATCACTGTCAGGGACAACAAAGACTTTTAGTCCCAGGCGCTCCACGAGTGACGCGTCATCCGTACCTGTGAAACCATCGGCGAGTGCTTTTTCGTGGGCTGCTAAAATCAGCGACGTTCGAAATGTTTGGGGGGTGTGAGCTAGCCACAGATTTTCCCGAGGCACCGTATCGACAATGAATTCTTTTGCTTTCTTTACTGTGTCTTTTATAGCGCTCGCCGCTATGGCCGATCCGTATGATCTTGCGTTTTCAATTGATCCGGAAATTACCGAAGTGTCAACCAACGGCCTTACACCATCGTGAATCACCACCAAATCGCTATCCTTAGCTAACTTTAGACCATTGAGGACAGATTGCTGCCTTGTTCTGCCGCCTTGCACGATATTCCTTACTTTTCTAAAACCATGACGCTGAACAATCTCAGACAAACAGTAATCGACATGACCTCCGGGGGTTGTCAAAACTATGAAGTCTATTTCCGGGTGTCTCTCAAAGATACTAAGAGTTCTCACTATTATGGGAACACCTGCTAAATTTAGGTACTGCTTAGGAATATCGGCTCCCATTCTGGACCCAATGCCCCCGGCTGTAACTATAGCTGCGCATATCATAACAGTTCTCAGACTTCTTGTAGAATTTTGTAGTCGGTTGAACTATCTTACGGTCGAACCTGATTTCAGGTCAAGTAAGCATGGAGGAAATTCAAGTGGAATCGGATATTGAAAAAAAAGTGTTGGATCGTATTAATAACCCCGGTTGGGTAACAACACGTGGATTACTGCTCGATCCCGCCAGCCCGGCTGATTCAGAAGAAAATTTAAAAATTCAGGCGGTTATGCGTTCACTTTCTGATAAAGGCTTGGTAACGCTGTGGCGTCTTGTCCTGGAAGCGGACGGCACGGAATTAATGGCGGCGGCGCGGCCCGATCTTGAACTGGACAAAGACCTCGAACGTCGCGGCGCATGGGCCAAAGCCATACGATATTAGAAACGTATCTTACAATGGTTTTCTTGCGCCTGGCCTAGAAAGAATAACCCGTTATATGAAAACATTATGGGACAGGGAAATTTTTGAGACATTCTCCCAGGAGCGTCTTGTCAATGCGGAACGTTTCGTATGGATCGCTACCGCAAATATCAAGATGACCTTCTTGAAATACAAATCGAAATTCGTGTCATTCCCTGACATCATGGCAACACTCATAAATGGTGGCGTTTCTTTCAGAATCATCCATTCTGAAGCTCCATCCAAACCTTTCAGAGATCGTTATGAAAGGATTGACATCAAAGGCCGACTTAGCGCTGGAGTTGAGTTTCTACAATGCCCAAGAATGCACGCTAAGATCTTTATAATAGACGGATCTTCAGCTCTGGTAGGTAGCGCTAATTTGACAGGAGCGGGTATTGGGGCTAAGAGTTGCAAGAATCGAAACTTTGAGGTGGGATTTCTCTTTGAGGGTCAGAATGCTGTCGAGCCTTTCATGAATTATTTCGATTTTATATGGATGGGCGGCCATTGTCGGCAATGTGGGCGCAGATCTATATGCCCCTGCCCTGCAGATTCATGACTTAAAAGTTATTAGAAAGTTCCCGCGACAAAATCCCGATCATACCACGACTGAAATTGCCACAACGAGATACAAAATTTGCGTATGAACCCCCCAGAATCATTCATGGTCAACGTTTGTTTTCCTCTTCCAGTCGATGGGCCTTACACCTATGAGGTCCCTATTCAGCTCAGGAATGAGGTTTGCTTTGGGCGACGGGTCCTTGCTCCATTTGGGAAAAAGATACGGGCAGGTTTCATTGTTGGATTGAACCCTGAGGGTCACATCGATGGCGCCCTCAAGGAAATCCTGGAAATCCCGCAGGAACCACAGTGTTTCGACCAGCCATGGTGGAACTTCATAAAATGGGTTTCGAATTACTACATGTCTCCTACCGGGCTTGTGTTGAAAACCGCTATACCTGTAGGATTTGAAAGACGTTCCGAGCCATGGGTCAAGTTCACCCCTGAAGGAAAAGCTTGGCTTGGAGACCTATCTCTTCCGGAAGGGGGGCCGGTTGAGCTTAAGTTGTCGAAACATGATTCCATTTCTCGCAGACGATTAGTCTCGATAATCGGCAAGAAACAGCTTGACGCTGTCATTCGTCTAGGTCTGGTAACGATAGAAGAACACGTAGCACGAATCCGGCCTGAAAAGAGTGAAGATTTCCGTGTCCTGGAGGATTTTGACGCCGAAATTGAGCGGGGCTTAGCGCTAAAACTGACACCGGATCAAGACCGCGCATGCGCCGTTATAGGTGAATCCATACTCAATGGAGGCTTTGCGCCGCACCTCCTGTTTGGTGTGACTGGCTCGGGAAAAACGGAAGTTTATCTTAAGAATATTCAGGAAACTCTTAAACAGGGGAAAAGGGCCTTAATGCTGGTTCCAGAGATTGCGCTTACACCTCAGTCGGCGCGGCGAATTGTGTCCAGGTTTGGCCATAACATGTCACTCTTTCATAGCGGAATAACAAACGCTCAAAAGATTGCCGAGTGGCGTAGAATAATGAGAGGAGACACAAAGGTCGTCGTTGCGACGCGTTCTGGAATTTTCACCCCAATTCCCGACCTTGGACTAATAATTGTAGATGAAGAGCATGACTCTTCCTATAAACAGGATGAAGGATGCCCGTACAACGCAAGAGATTTGGCGCTGGCAAGAGGCAAACTTCAGGGGATTTGTGTTGTTCTGGGAAGCGCTACCCCGTCCTTTGAGACCTTTGTTAATGCCACTAACGGCAAACTGAAACGAATCGATCTTCCTACGCGTCATCATGGGGGTGATTTACCTTTTGTACAACTCGTCAATCTCAAGGAAGACGATCAAGGGAGGAACGCGTCCAAATGCTTTCTAACACAACCACTACTAGAAGCCGTTAAAGTGTCTCTAAGGAAAGGAAGTCAAACCGTTCTTTTCCTAAATCGAAGAGGATTTGACACTTTCGCCCAATGCCGTGAATGTGGGCATATATTCAGGTGTCCTAATTGCGATGTGAGTCTTATACATCATAAGAGCGCCGGGGATTTGCGATGCCACTTGTGTGGTTTCTCTCAGGCAGCGCCACCGTTGTGCCCAAAGTGTTCCAGCTCAAAGCTATATTTTGCCGGAGTTGGGTCCCAGAAAGTACAGGATGAGCTAACAAAACTATTTCCGGAAGCAACGATCGAGCGTTTTGACAGGGATTCGACGAGAAAGAAGAATGAACTGATTGAGATCTTGACACGTTTTAGGAACAGGGAGATCGATATTCTTGTAGGTACTCAGATGATTGTCAAGGGCCATGATTTCCCTGGAATATCATTGGTTGGAATACTATTTGGAGACGCGTCCCTCAATTTCCCGGACTTTAGGGCAGCCGAGAAAACTTTTCAGTTGTTAACTCAGGTAGCCGGAAGAACTGGCCGTGACACTGAACCTGGTCTGGTAATTCTTCAGACTTTTGATACCGAGCATGAAGTAATACGCTTGGCGGCCAAACACGCATATGAAGAGTTTTTTCAAATGGAATCCGAATTGCGTAGAGAGCTTTGTTACCCCCCCTATGGTCACCTTATACTTGTCAAGGCGCAGGGGACGAATGAAAATAGAGTTCAGGATAAGGCATTGAAGATCGCTCGTGAGGCTCGATCTCTAAAAAGCGAGGTTCCTAACGTCATGATATTGGGTCCGGCCCCTTGTCCCCGGAGCAAAATGGTCGGAAAATTCCGATGGCGGATAATCTTAAAGAGTCCTGACCGGTCTGCTGTGCGCAAAATGGCCGGTATGTTGATTGACCAAGGACTGCTAAGAGAACCAGGAGTGCGCATTACGCTGGATATTGACCCCATTGATTTGATGTAAAGACGCACAAGGAACTAGAGTAGTTCGGAGAATACTATAACTTTAGTACAAAGATGTATTATAATTATAATTATGAAGTTTCACCCATCAACAAGTTTGTCATATAGCAGTGCTCATGCGAGTGGCGCTGACCTAAATTCAGTTATAACTGGAACCGGATTTGCCAAATTGGAGGCATCATGAACAAGATTCGAATACTCGTCATATCCATAGTCGTATGTCTACTTATCGGTGCTGGGATACTTACGTGGTCGGCGCACAGGAGCGGTTATACGTTGGCCAAATTGGCCGGCGGAAAGGCATTGGAAAAGAACGAGTCATCGGACATTAAGCATATTACTGACGACAATTTTGAGGTTGAAGTTGTAGAAGCTTCAAAAAACAAACCAATTCTCATAGATTTCTACGCAGACTGGTGTTTCCCTTGCCGCATGCTTGATCCAATTCTCGAAGAACTTGCGAAAGACATGCGAGGCAAAGCCATAGTTGGGAGAGTAAACACAGACAAGAACCTCATAGCGAGAAGATTTGGCATCACTAAAATCCCGGCCATTTTCATCATCCGTGACGGAGAGGTCAAGGGGTCCTTTTTTGGTGTTGTTCCAAAAGAAACCATGGCAAAGGCTTTGCTTCAATCCGGCTCATGATCGGTCGGCTGGACATTTGAGGTCAAATTTAAAATATCCGCTTGAATACATTTCATAAATCAATCACCTTCTTTTAATTTAATAGGTAGTTATGGCGGTTTAGCCTTGAAACTTTTTGCATTTTAGGTTATCATTTGAACAACTGATTCAAATTTACGAATTACATTTTGACAAATTATTTCAAGAGGGTTTCAGAATTGTCAAAACTATTTACAGCATGGAATCTGTTGGTTATTTGTTTTCTTTCAGCTTCACTTGCTTTCGCCGAATTACCCAGCCAATACCAACGAGTATTAATAGCTAAGAAGGGTTCTCACGGTTCTGTCGCACAGGCAGGTCTCAATAGTGTAAGTAAATCTCCAGATCAACCAACTACCGTTAATCAGGCGTCTGACGATTCGAATAATGCCAAGGCAGAGAATGATACAGTAATCTTGCCGGAACGTGGAGAATTTAACCTGCTGACTCGGGATCCACTGGACATGCTGAAGCTGGATAACATCAAACCCCTATACACTTCACCTGCCCTTCAGGGAGAGGGGGTATGGGAGTCTTCCGGTTCCCCCCGAGACGCCCGAGGCAAACCACTTGTTTACAAAACATTCTATAGACCCAGCGTGGACTTCCCCAATGCTGTCGTTTACATGATGGTCGTAGACATGAGTATGGCGTCAATGCGCTATTACGTAGGGTCTCAGGAACCCGCGGCCTCCAAAGGGAACTCGGAAGTTGAGCCGGACATACGTTCCAAGATCATGGCGGTTACAAATGCGATGTGGATGCAACGACATTCCAAGGGCGCTGGCGCAATTTTTCGGGGAAAGATAATGTATCCTATGATCAATGGAGCTGCCACCCTCATCGTTTACAAAGACGGATCAGTCGATATAAGGGAGTGGACGCCTGATATACCACTAGAGCTGGTGCAGGACGCCAGGCAACTTAGACACTTGATTGTAAAGGATGGAATGGTTGTTCAGTCGGTACTCCGCAAGGGCAAGATTGAAGATTCGGAAATTGGATTGGGGTTTCTCTTGGGCGGTGGAGGCAAAGATCTTGACGGTAAACACGCATGGTTCGTGGCTCATCGAAGCGCGTTCGGCATTAGGAAAGACGGCAACCTTGTATTCGCCATAGGTCACCACATCGGAAGCAAGGATCTTGCTAGGGCGCTCGTCTTGGCTGGCTGTGAAAGGGGGCTCCACGGGGACGCCAATCCTGATAATATCGTAGCAAACCTTTATATAAGGGACGTATTCGGCAACATGGTGAGAAAAGCCAAGCTATCTCCTGAACAGGCAAATTATACCCTAAATAGGTACGACGATAGCTACTCAAAAGATTTCTTCGCCTTCTTCCTTAGAGAACCATCCCACGCGTCCAATTCGGCTTTGACTCGCAACGCGAGTCCAACAGTAAAGACAAAGCAGTAAATCATCATGAACTATTTCAAGCTGTTAATATCATGTCTACTGTCGGTTGTTCTGTTCACATGCCCTGTTTATGCGGCAAAGAAAAATCAAGGTTCTGGCGGCGGTGATGAAGTGAGGTCATCAGAACTTTGTCGGCAAGCCATCGCAAAAGCTAACAGCAAGGTCTATGATCAGGCGCTGGCGTCGTTTGATTCTTCAATCAAAGCATCCGCTAAAAACCCCTTGGCTTTTTACAATCGTGGCAAGGTCTTTATGATTCTGGGCAAATACATCAAGGCAATAGGCGATTTTGACCGGGCGGCGAAGCTCAATCCCGATATGACCTCAGTTTATGTCGCAAGAGGCATGGCCTTCCGGCTTGTCGGCGATTTCTCCCGCGCTGTTAAAGACTTCACCAAAGCTGTGACGGTAGACCCAACGAACACTAACGCTCTAATCCATCGGGCAGCGCTCTATTTTGACATGGGTGAACATGAAGGAGCGTTGCAGGATCTGGATAGAATTTTGACGTTAAACCCAAAAATGTACAGCGCTCTCGGCAACCGGGCTTATATTTTGGAACAAATGGGGAGATATGACGAAGCGGTTAAGGATTTAGGCGCAATAGTCGCGATGGACCAAAATAACGTCATGGCAATTAAACATCTCGGGTACATTGCAAGCAGGAAAGGGGAATTTGATAAATCTCTGCGTTGGTATCGCATGGCGCTAGAACTTGAGTCTTCGCCGAAAGCGCAAACTCGACTCCAGGAAGAAATTTCCGATTTGGAACAAAAAATTGCGCCTACACACTGAACCCATGATGTTGGCATTAATCCAAAATCGACAATTATGATTTCTTGTGAACCAATTAGGGATGTTCCGTATTGAGACTGGATTAAACTCCGCGGTTCTTGTTTGGTCCCAGTCCAAAAGGAGTGTATTCCTCTATCAATCCTTGATCTGACGCGCATTCCTCTCAGATAAATTGATTTATGAATCAATTTGTGTTCTATTTAACTTGACTGTCCTAGTTATTCTTCTCTAATATTATTAAGTTCATAAGTGACTGGAAATTTGACTCGGTCTAATAGCTGTAAGACCAACTAAAAGGAGAGCAAGAAGTGAAATCTCTGGTATGTCTTAAACAGGTCCCTGATACGGAGACACAGATCAAGGTTAACGCTGATGGGTCGGGGATTGTGACGGACGGCATAAAATATGTCATCAATCCCTACGATGAATTTAGTGTAGAAGAAGCCTTACGACTAAAGGAAAAATTCAAGGCCGGTGAGGTCGCAATACTCAGCATCGGTCCGGATAGATGTTTGGAAGCTATACGAACAGCTCTCGCCATGGGAGCAGATCGCGGTGTTCATGTTTGTGATGATGCCGTGAACACCGCTGATCCTTTCGTAATGGCTCAAACCTTGGCCGCAGTCGCTTCTAATCAGGAATATGACATAATATTCTGCGGACATCGCGCTATTGATGACGACTTTGCGGAGACTGGGGCCATGTTGGCTGAATTGTTAAAGATTCCCCAAATTACTTTAGTGACCAAGATCGATGTTTCTGCGGACAAAAAAACCATTATTTGTGAACGTGACATAGAAGGTGGCAAAGAAACAGTAGAATCTCCCCTTCCCTGTGTCGTCACATCGCAAAAGGGACTTAATGAACCTAGATACGCTTCCCTCCCCGGGATTATGAAAGCCAAGAAAAAACCGGTTGAGAAGAAATCCCTTTCTGATCTTGGGTTCTCCCCGGAAACCAAACTTCAAGCCAAGAATTACTCTATGCCATCCGCTCGTCAGGCAGGTAAGAAATTTGAAGGTATGGAGCCTCAAGATGCCGCCAAAACGGTGGTTCAGGCCCTACGATCCGAGGCTAAAGTAATTTGAGTCTAAGCTCAATTTTTTGATTGGTTTATTCAACATGGAGGCTTTAATAAGATGGCTAATGTATTGATATACGCCGAAATCAAGGCAGGCAAGATAAAGAAATCAGCGTTTGAACTTGCAAGTGAGGGCAGAAAGCTCGCTGATAAAATGGGGGGAGAGTTGGGGGCTGCTCTCATAGGCCCTGGTCTGGAACCCTTTGCCCCTGAACTGGCTAAATTTGGAGTTGACACTGTTTACACAGTGGAGGCCTCAGAATTGGAAGGCTACAACTCCGAATATTTCGCTCAGGCTCTCGCTCATTTGATCTCAGAAACCAAACCTGAAGTCGTGCTGATGAGTCATACAATGCAGGGCAAGGACCTTGCTCCCAGAACGGCCGCCAAGCTTGGAGTGGGTGTGATGGCCGACTGCATTTCTTTTTCTCTTGATGGATCGACCCTAATTGGGAAACGTCCCATGTATGCAGGGAAATGTTTCGCCGAGTGGTCAGCAGCGGGTACGCCTCAAATCGCTACAGCCAGACCCAACGTCCTGGAAACAGCCGAAAATCCGAAGGCGGGCACTGTCTCCAAGATTAGTTTTGGCGTAGACACCGGTCGCACAACTTATGTAACCAAAGAACTTAACCTCGATACAAGCGGCAAAGTTGATCTCACTGAGGCCGAAATAATTGTTTCTGGGGGAAGAGGCATGGGTGGTCCCGATTATACCCTGCTAGAAGAAATGTCCGCGATTTTCGGATCTAGGGCCACAGTGGGAGCTTCCAGAGCAGCAGTCGACGCAGGATGGAGAAAGCACTCGGATCAGGTAGGGCAGACTGGCAAGACCGTCACGCCCAATCTTTACATCGCTTGTGGGATTTCCGGATCAATTCAGCATTTGGCAGGCATGGGTTCATCCAAGGTCATAGTTGCAATAAACAAGGACACAGAGGCCCCTATTTTCACGAAAGCCGATTATGGAATAGTTGGTGATCTCTTCAAAGTGATCCCCGAGTTTAATAAAGAACTAAAGGCCATCCTGGCTGAATAATTCACACTAATGCATGACTGGAGTGAGACCATGCGGGCTCTCACTCCAAGTCATCCCCAATCCAGAGGTAGAGTCGTATATTTGTTGGAGTAAATCTAACAGATGATCACAACTCCGTGCCATGGAGCCGGATCCCACTGAGCCACCTTCTAAGCGTGTCGAGCGCCTGAGTTGCAGCCAGGGTCTTTACCCAATCTCGAGGACCGGGCAGAAGAAAGCCTCTACTCAGGACATCGTCTGGAGTCGCCAAGCCCACGTAAAATGTCCCTACCGGTTTTTGGGGGGTCCCGCCATCGGGGCCGGCGATCCCAGTCACTGATAGACCTATGTCGGCAAAACCGGCAGATCGGGCTCCAATTGCCATCTCTCGGGCACACTCATGCGAAACAGCCCCACGTGCCTGCAAGGTTTGTTCGGAAACCTTCAATAAGCTGGTCTTCATGTCGTTCGAATAACTCACAATTGATCCCATGAAGCATTGCGATGATCCCGGCACGCGGGTAACCATTTCCCCGATCATCCCTCCTGTGATCGATTCAGCCAAGGCGAGAGTAAGGTTTCGTTCACGTAAAATTCCCACAGTAACCTGTTCTATGCCTTGACCATCGACCGCTATCACGTTTTCACCAATTCTATTGAGGATGATACTCAGCTTCTGAGACAAAACATCCTCTACCGCACGGACGTCATCTCCCGAAACATCCAGCCTGAGCCTAATGACAGGAAACCTCGGCAGGAAGGCCAGATGAAAGCCAGGCTCATCTATAGCCACGTCCTGTAATATTTCAGCCAGCCTTGACTCTGACAACCCGTAGACCATAACCGTTTGTGAGCGGAAAATACTCTTGGGTTGACCAAACGTTCGAAAGATCCTAGGTATTCCCTGCTCTTTGAGCATGCGACTTAATTCCCTTGGAACTCCTGGGTAGAACATTGCTATTGAACCATTTCGGTGGATCATGAACCCTGGAGCCGTGCCGTGATCATTTGGTATGGGTTCTGAGCCCACAGGGAGCAATGCCTGCTTTCGGTTACTCTCAGCCATTGGTCGCCCCCATTGAAGGAAACGGTCCTTGATTCGTTCGAACTGCAACTCGTTCAAAGTTAATTCAACGCCAAGCAGTTTTGCTACCGCTTCAGACGTTTTGTCATCTTCAGTAGGACCCAAACCGCCGGAAACCACAACCACTCTCGACATTCTCATTGCCCTGTCAATCTCCTCGATCATTGCGGGAATATCGTCTCCCACAGAGGACATACCCTTGATTGATATCCCTACTGATCTGAGTTCCCTAGAAATTGTTTCACGGTTAGTGTCGGTTATGACGCCGTTTATGATTTCATTGCCGATTGTAAGTATCCAAGCCTCTATAATCATGTTCATGACAAGCCCTGATCTTTCTAAATAGATTATCTAATCATTTGTCGAAAAATTCAACTCATTTCCTGGGAATCAACTCCAATCAATGGCTTAATGGGCTTCATCCCAATTATTGCCGACAGAAACATCTACAACAAGTGGAACTGACAATTCGTAAGCATGTTCCATCTCAAACCTTAAGAGATTGATCGCTGCGTCCACATGATTCTCGTGAGCCTCCAGAACCAGCTCGTCGTGGACTTGAAGAATCAATTTTACGGGCAGGTTTTCGGCCTCCAGCCGTTTATGGACATTTATCATTGCGACTTTCATCAAATCTGCCGCGCTACCCTGCATGGTGGTGTTTATTGCTATTCGCCTGGCGGCCTGCTGCGCTACCTTGTTAGGATTTGTCAGGTCAGGCAAGAACCTTTTACGTCCCAGGATGGTTGTAACAAATCCGATCCGGCTCGCCTCGTCCGGGACTTCTTCCATGTATTTCTTCACACCAGCATAGGTCAGGTAATAGTCTTCCAAATATTGCCTAGCCACCTTTAAACTGACGCCTATCTGGTTTGACAATTTAAAGGCGCCCATTCCATAGATAATGCCAAAATTGATTTCTTTAGCTTTTCTCCTCATTTCCGGTGTTACCAGTGACAAAGGGAGACCAAAAACGCTTGCGGCCGTGATCGAGTGAATGTCCTCGCCTGAATCAAATGCTTCCAAAAGCCTTTTGTCCTGAGACAAGTGAGCCATTATTCGAAGTTCTATCTGGGAATAATCCGCCGCTATAAAAACATGGTACTTATCTGGGACAAAAGCCTTACGAATTTTACGTCCCTCTGGTGTTCGTATGGGAATGTTCTGTAAATTTGGATCAGAGGAGGAAAGCCTGCCTGTAGCGGCCACCGCCTGGTTGTAAGAAGTATGAATGCGACCAGTCCTGGGGTTCACCAGGTTCACCAGGGAATCCGCATAGGTGGATTTAAGTTTAAAGATAGACCGGTATTCGAGAATTTTCCTGGGTAGTTCGTGCTGAAACGCCAATTCTTCGAGTACAGCCAGTGAAGTGGATAGACCGGTCTTAGTCTTTTTTGTCCCCTTAAGGCCCAATTTGTTGAACAAAATCTCGCCTACCTGCTGAGTCGAATTTATATTAAATTCTTCTCCCGCCAGATCATATATATCCCGTTCGATTTTCTTCAGATTTTCCCCGAACTCTATTGACAATTTTTTTAAATAGTCCGAATCAATTCGCACTCCTGTCAATTCCATATCTGTCAGTACGGAGATAACCGGCAATTCTACATTCAGGAAAAGGTCTTCTAGCCCTGCTTCCAAAAGTCTTGGGGTCATTATCGTAGACAGCCTGAAAGTGACGTCCGCGTCTTCACACGAATATTCACTTGCCTGATCGATTTCGACTTCCGCAAAAGATATCTGTTTCTTCCCTGTCCCAATCAAATCCGTTATCGGGATCATCTTATGCTCAAGATAAATTTCAGCCAGATCGTCCAGCGAATGACCTCTGCGAGAAGGGTCAAGCAAATAAGACGCCAACATTGTATCGCAAGCGACACCCTGGAAGTTCACACCTTCATTCTTTAATACGATCATGTCGTACTTGATGTTTTGCCCTATTTTTTTTATCGCCGGATCTTCGAGGATAGGTTTAAGCATCGCCAAGGTTTCGCTCTTCGATAGTTGAGGACCTTTGATGTGACCTACTGGGAGATAATAGGGTTCGCCCTCTTTGGCGCAAAGTGAAATTCCGACAAGTTCAGCCCAAACCGGAGCAATTGAAGTCGTTTCGAGATCGACCGCAAAACGCCCTCTAGTCTTGATTTCAGATATGATGGTGGGCAATTCCTGCAGGGTTCTGACTGTTTTGTAGCCTGAGAAATCGAGGTTCTTCACCGCAGGCAGATCGTCGAGTAAGCGTTTAAACTCAAATTCCCTGAACATTTCCCTCAGAAGTTCCTGATTCGGTTCCAGCATGACCAGGTTTTCAATATCCACATCAATTGGAACATCTTCATCAAGTTTAGCCAGGTCGTGACTAAGGAAAGCTTTGTCCCTGTTCGTAACGAGAGATTCACGGAGCTTTGGCTTGGTGATCCTGTCGATCTGGTCATATATCTGCTGTAGAGATCCAAAGTCCTGAATCAGATTGGCAGCGGTTTTAGGCCCTATCCCTCTAACTCCGGGGATGTTATCCGATGAATCTCCTACCAGGGACAAATAATCCAGAATTTGTTCGGGAAGCACCCCAAATTTGTCTTTGACTCCCTTCGCATCGTACAGGGCATCCTTCTGTGGGTCCCACATCGCTACCCCATCGCAGACAAGCTGTGTGAGATCTTTGTCGGCCGAAACAACCACCACCCCCCAGTTCAATGATCTCGCCTTTTGAGTGAGCGTCGCGATAATATCGTCGGCTTCATAGCCTGCAATACTGAGCATAGGCAATCTATACGCCTGGACCAGTTCCAGAATTTTGGGGATTTGAACAATCAGATCCTGGGGAGCTTCGGGTCTATTAGCCTTATATAAAGGATACATTTCATGACGAAAGGTGGGGCCCGGGGCGTCGAACACTACTGCTATCCTGGTCGGGCTTTTGTCTTTCAACGTTTTCATGATCATGTTGGTAAATCCAAAGATGGCTCCAGTCGGGAAACCCTTTGAATTGGAAAGACCACCCATCGCATGATAAGCGCGAAAGATGTAAGCGCTCCCATCAATCAAATAGATTTCCTCGTTAGTTTTGCCCATCATTAGCCTCTCGGAGTCGTCGAAACATTCCCTGTATTTGTGGCGCCATTGAATAAGACCATAATTTGACCATATTATCACAGTATGGTAATTCGTTATAGTTGAAGATGAACTTTGTCCGGTTTATGTAAAACCGACCTGGTTCAAAAAAATTCTCTCTAAGATGGAAGGTGTTTTATGTTTGTGCCAAAGATAAATGATGAGAAATGTAAGCAGTGTGGTGAGTGTATAGACGTTTGCCCAGCGGATGTTTTGGCCGCCAATGACTCTAAGACAGTCGTATCAAACGCCGAGGACTGTCTCGGTTGCGAATCGTGCGTGTCTGTTTGTCCTGAAGAGGCCATACAGGTCGAGGAAGTTTGAACCGGCTGTTTTAAATTAACCTGTAACTGAGTGGATGAGCTTGACTCTGAAATTTGACAAAACTGGCCAAGTTCATCCTCTCTTGATGCCCATCTGGCTGAAACTTGTAGGGGAAGTCCATGAACACTGCGCTCATATTGATCGACATCCAGAATGATTATTTTCCCGGCGGGAAAATGGAACTCGATGGATCTGTTGAAGCAAGTTTACAAGCCAAAACATTGCTTTCGGTCTTCAGAGAAAAGGGACTTCCGTTGATTCACATTCAACACGTCAGTGTTCGGCCTGGAGCGACTTTCTTCATTCCAGACACAAAAGGGATCGAATTTCACGAAAACGTTGAGCCTCTGCAGCACGAAACCGTTATTCGAAAGAATTACCCGAACAGCTTCCGGGAAACATCCCTGTTGGATCATCTCGAAAAGGAATCAATCAAACACCTCATAATTGCCGGAATGATGACGCACATGTGCGTGGACGCCACGACCCGGGCCGCTTTTGATTATGGTTTTAAATGTACTGTTATTACGGACGCCTGTACGACAAAGTCACTCTCTTTTGAGAATGAGATTATTCCTGCGGCGCATGTGCATGGGGCTTTTCTGGCGGCCCTCAATAACGTTTACGCAGACGTGATTACGACAAAAGATTTCATTTCAGGGAATATCGTATAGAAAATGACTGGAAAATGTTCTTAAATGACTTACCGGGTCGAAATGCGCATGATCGTCTGAAGCGTGAGCCAATAGCTATTCTTGTGACTTGTCAGCAGTCGGTTCTTGAACTGATGACCGGCAACAGCTTTCGGAACAGGAACACTTATGCCCATGGTCACTAACGGAAGAACTGTCTCCTGATAGCGAGCCCACATATGGCATCAAGTAATTCTTCCACAATGATCTCAGGATCAGTCCTCCCAGGATTAGCTCTGCGGCCCACTCGGACCACTCCCAAAAGGCCCCTCCTGTTGAGGCAAACCCTGCGCTAGCCATGGCGGAGACGCCACTTACACGGTAGATCAAGTCGGTTACAAACGCCATAAACAGAGAGCAAACGACTATTGATCCTATATAAATGCCAAGGGATCGCTTACCAAGTATACCGACAACCATCGAGATAGTAGTCACATTTGTAGCTGGACCAGCCATGAGCATCACAAGAGCGGCCCCTGGGCTCATTCCCTTCATGACGAGAGCGGCCGCCACCGGAGTAGACAACGTTGCGCACACATACATAGGACCACTAATAACTATGGCTATCAGATATGAGCCAAGTCCCCCGCCCATGACCCCTTTTACGAAAGAATCCGGTATAATTACGGTTATGATTCCGGCAAGCGCTATTCCAATCACGAACCACACAGCCAGGTCTTCCATGAGGTCGTCGAACGCGAATCTCATTCCAGCCCGAAGCCTCTCCAGAAAAGTGTGATGTCGGGCATGAACCCAGGGATCACAACCGATGCCATCACAGCAAGCGTCGACAATACAAGTCCGATCTACAACGATGTCGCCACTCTCAATATAAGACTTGCCTGTGAAATTCTCGATCAATCCTGCGCTCATTGCGCTGAAAAATGCTGTAATCGGCCTCATTAGAGTCAGGACGGGGCCTAAAAGTGAATATGTCAGAGCTATGGAATCAATACCAGTCTCAGGTGTGGAAGTTAAAAAGGAAAGACACGCTCCATTATTCGCACCCTGTCTTTTGAGGCCCGCGACAGCGGGAACTACCCCACAGGAGCACAAAGGTATGGGAATACCCAGCAACGAAGCATAAAGCACTGATCTGAATCTACCCCGCTGCAAGTATTTTGCGACTGAATCTACACTGATATATACGCGAATGATCCCTGCGATCAAAAAGCCAAAAAGGAGGTACAGTGAGGCTGCCTCCAGGATCCGCCATGATGACGTGAGAGATTGAAATACGATGTTCATAAGTTCAATATTCGGCAGGTATCTTTTCCTGTCAATGAGTTACATCAATATGACGCCAGGGAAACTCAGCCAACTATTTCCGGTTGCTGTCCATGTCAGGCTCTGGAATTAATTTTTTCATGTTTTCCCTGATCATTTTTTTATTTAACTTACCAACGCTTGTTTTGGGGATTTTTCCCACAATATGAAAACGATCCGGCACAGCCCACTTTGATATGATACTCTGCTTTACAAACTCCATCATAAACGCCCGGAGATCGTCCTCGGAAACC
>JACWAG010000031.1 GCA_014874425.1 Syntrophaceae bacterium
CCGGCGCCTTTGAAACCACATGAAGACGGCTTTGATAGAGAGCTGGACGCCTATCTGGAAGCCAATCCTGACTTGCGGACTCAGAGACACATAGATAGACTACTGACATGCAGAGTTGGAGCGCACCACGCCGGGCATTTACCCGCCTGGCGTTTGTTGGTTGAGAATATGATGCAGTCAGGTCGCCTTGAAGCTATTTTCTCGACATCAACGGTCGCAGCAGGAGTTAATTTCCCTGCTCGAACTGTTGTAATTCTCCAGACAGACCGATTTGATGGAAGGTCCTTTGTGGACATGACCGCTACCGACTTTCACCAGATGACGGGTCGAGCTGGACGGCGCGGCAAGGATAAGGCCGGTTTTACAGTTATGGTCCCTGGAAAATTCTTCGATATCTCGGTGGCGCAAGAGCTTTTGAACTCCAGCCCTGAACCGCTGCGTTCACAGATAGCTATAAATTTCTCGATGGTCTTGAACCTACTGTTATCCCATGATCCCGCCGGAGTAATAAAACTGTTGGAACTCTCTTTTGCGTCATATTCCCTGAATCAGGCACGCGCAAAGAAGGTGAAAACCAAACTGGTTGAACAGTTTTACGTTCACACGGGTCTGCTGGAGGAGTTAGGCTACCTTGACAAGGATGGGATCCCGACCCCTGATGGTAAGTGGGCTGCAAAACTGAGGCTGGATCAACCTTTATTAATAGCCGAACTAATAAGAAGTGGAGACCTTTCGAACCTGGACCCTACCAGCCTGGCGTCATTGATTGCGCCTTTCGTCGTCGACAAGGACCGGGAGATTCAAATGAGTCGCGAGTTATGGAATGATACCCGAAAGCTTTGGAAACAATTTCGGAATATCATACAGAGATTGAAACCGCTGGTAAATTATATGATAGATAAAGGGTTTGATTTTCCTCCAATTTCGTTCTGGCCCTGCGCTGCAACCTTTTTGTGGGCCGGTCAGGTTGAATGGGATGAGTTGATCGAAAATCTATCCGCCGACCAAGGCGATCTTGCCATGATGTTATTGAGAACAGCGGACCATCTACGACAAATTGTAGGACTTGAAGATGAACAGCCTGCCTTGGCGAATGCGGCCAGGCAGGGAATTTCTTTGATCATGAGATCCCCAATAATCTGAAACTACGACATCAGTCTTTGGCGCCAGTGGGTTCGGGTATTTCTTCTGCTGAGGGATTAACTACTTTGAGATAGACCCCGTCGCTCATAAATGACACCTCCGGACCTAACGCTAAAACATTCCCGATCTTGTTATTATTAAAGACCATATCGAAGTATTGTTCGCTCATAAATTTAATCTCTTTTATGGATGTCGATGTTTTTGAGGACAATTGAGCCCAACGGCCATCGTCGTATCTGAACAGCATAGATCCAACCCTCTTAAATCGACTTTGGGTAACATCCGAAGCGACAAAAGTCGTCTTATATTTCCATAGTGAGCCCGCAAAGAGTTCCGCAAACTTCGGGGAGATATCATAAACCGTGAAGCCAAATTTTGAACTCAATCGTTTAATTTGCGCTTCGCGCGTCCGGCCTTCTCCCTTTGTTCTCTCAAGATCAAGCATACCGGCCATTTTACGCATGGCCCATAGAGCAGGAATAAAGTCGAAAGAAGTTTCTTGCGTCGGCACATCAACTTTCTTAACTAACTCTCGGACCTTACCACCTATTTTCCCCTTGAGACCCACAGGCTCTCTGCCCGTTGCTTCTTTGCCGTATCTGCCAAAGACGGCGATACTTTCCTGACCGATAATATCAGGCGCCGGTTCTGGGATGAACCCTTCGGTGGTCACCCCTTTGAGGTTTATAGCAAGATCGGTTACTTGAGGTGAGATAATATTGGAAAGCCATCGAGAAACCGAGATGTCAAAATCCTTGGTGTCCGGGGCTTGCAGCATCGCTCCGCCCGTTATCCTGGCTATCTGATCTAGGGTGGCCACATCCGGAGATGGTCCCATGGCTATTATGAATATCCTGGTCTTGCCCTTATTGTAGCGCTTTACCATATCTATTAACGCTTCAGGAGTTGTCTTGCCGATGGTAGCCTTTCCATCGGTTACCAGAAGAATCATGGTCGAACGTTTTCTCGATCCAAGTGTGTCGCACGCGTCCAAAATAGTGTTATACAGGTCTGTTCCCCCGCTTGATCCGGAAGCTTCTACGAATTTTACCGCGGAGGACACGTTTTGGGGCTGGGCGTCCACCAAGGATCCAAACATCTTTTTCTGCCTGGATGCGAAACTGATCACTTCGAACCGATCTTTTGGGCGCAACTTTTCGATAAGAAGGGTGACGGCCTTCTTGGCCAATTTGAGATCTCGCGGATCAATGCTGCTTGAGCAATCGAGCAACATAACCAAATCAGCTAGTGGGGATTCATCAGACTTTTTTATTACTGGAGGCTCCACTATGGCCATGAAATAACCCTTACTCTCATCAGCCCTGTAAAAGAGCGTCCTTAAGTTTAAATCTGGACCTCCAAAAGTTGTAATAAGCCTGAAATCATCAGGGGCACGTAGCCCCCTTTCTTTGCAGGCTACAATTCTTCGACCGACTGACTCGTTGTCAATACGGATATAGTTTGAAGGAGAAATCGAAGTCCTCACCGAGCGCGACATTTTAAATCTAACAAGGACGTCATATTCCCCAATCGGGTTCCTGGCGTAACGCTCACCGACCATTGGGACGGTCATATCCAATATTTCGTCTTTTGACACAACAAAAGGGAGCCTGTACGTTATTCGGAACGATTTGCTCTCTCTAATGCCCAGCTTGATCCCCGGACAGACAACTGCGTGTGAACCACAAATTGCAAGTGGCGCCGGGTCCTCAGTCTGGCATGTGATCTTTTTCAGAAGAGGGAAAACTTCATCAGGCTTTAGAATATCGAAAGTCCCATTCTCTCCATTTATCAGGACTTCCACTACATTGTACGGTCCTTGAAAAGCTAAAGGGAAAACAAACAGCGCGTCGAGAGAGTAATCATTGTCGTTCCTGAAAACCTGTTCGGTTTTAACTTCAATAAATGAGTCTGAGACGGTCAGGACTGTTTTGGAAACCAGACAGGTTGGTCTGGCTACAGGACAAAGTTTCCCGTCCAATTCAGGCGGGAAGACTTGCAACATTCCTCCTGCAAAACAATAATTGTGAAACAGGCCGAGGATTATAGGCGCCAGGAACACCATAGCTAAACATGTTCCGCGAGAACAAAGCATGAGCGCCGCTCGAACTAAAGATATGAGGCATTTATTAACGGTCGTCATTTTTATTGTCTATTCGGAGGTTACGCCCAATTCCCTGTCCCAATAAGCGTTCGCCGTAGCAACCAGTTCTTCAGTTGAACAGATGTCCCGCGCTACAG
>JACWAG010000218.1 GCA_014874425.1 Syntrophaceae bacterium
GTGTTATACAGCCAATCACTATGAGTTGGATTCTCAGTGGTCTGTGGGGGCATAGTAAACAGTATCACCCAAGGAACACCCCCAACGTGGATCGGAATATAAAGCGGATGACGGAAAGGAGTAATTCGAGAGTACACAGCATGTTCTCCCAACTGTCGCAACATATCTTGAACTCCATAGCCTGACCAATCTAATCCCTTACCTGCTGAAAAAGCACTAAAATCAATCAAGCCTGATGCGAATACAGAATCAGCAATCGATCGTGATTTGTGACTCAGTGGTGTCTCAATGAACGCGGCAAGCCCCATGGCATCGGCATTGGATGCCTGAATGAAGGATCCAACTAGACTTTGGGCGTTCTCTTTTTTCCACAGTACATCAGGAAATATATCCAAGAATTTTTCAGCCTCCGGTTTTCCTTCTATTTTCCACCACTCATTAATCCTCACTCTCTGTGTCGTAGAAAGCAAAATGCCTGCAGAATAATCGAATCGGGTGCGAATATGAGGAAATCTTATCACAAAGAATAGATTATTAAATGGTAATGGAACACCGCCGGAATCTTTATCTATTAAATCTGCTTTGGCAAAGTCATTCATAGATGAATCAACGATTCGCTGCATGTCGGTGTAAAAATTTACAATCTTGGAACCAACTGCATTTTTCAGCAAGCTCCGTTTAACCGCATTTGAGGTGAGTGGAGAGAATAATGGAATATTCGAGGCTTCATTTTCTTTCACCGCCCTTTGTTCAGCAGCAGATATGTTTATTGAATCTTGATCGTAGCCAAAATGCTCTTTATAATTTTTTATAGCTTGAAGAACCTTCTCCTTCCTTAGCCTTGTTTTTTCCTCTGTGCTTAATAGGAGATAGTCCGAAATCCTCTCTAGTTCATGAAACTCTTCAGCGCTAAAGTCGGTTATCTCAAAAATCTGATCACCTCCACCGAACGATGCTTCCTTGACCTCCATCCAGTTGTGTACAGTCATGAACGCATCATTGGAGATAATTACTTTTTGTTCTGAAGAAGCCAAACGACCTAGAAAAGATGGCATTCTACTGAGCAAGTCAGGATCCTTGAAAGAAGTGTAAATCAGCTTTTGACTATCAGTCCCAACTCTTTCGAAAAATGATACTATGACAGGGCGTTGAAAAATTAACTTGATTACATCAATAATAGGGTACACTGTCACATCTTCCACCGAGTAGAGACTCAAAACCCCATCGAGGGTATTTTTTATTAAGAAATTCTTTTCTAACCTTTCGAGTTCAGCTTTATCCATCGCTCGCCATTTCTTGTGCTCAAAGTTTGCCACATATCATTGATCACCTTTGGTGACCCTATGTCCAACAGCTCATCATGGATGATTCTTCCTTCTTTGAATGCAACAACCCTATTCCCATGGCCATTAACAAAATCCATATCGTGTGTCACCTGAATAATTGTTCTTCCTTCAGAATTTAGTCTTGATATCTCCTCGATACAAACCCTTGTTCGATCAGGATCAAGCGCTGCAAAGGGCTCGTCGAGGATAACTATTCGCGCTGGCCGCAGACTTACAACAATGAGAGTTAGAAGCTGCCTTTCACCGCCTGACAAGTCTCTCACCAGCTGCTTCAACATTTTCTGTAACCCGACCCTCTCTAACATAGGCAGATATTTTTTCTTTAACCTTCCGTGCAATTCTTTTGTCCTTTGTGCTTCATGGTCTGCTACGATGAGATTCTCAAAGACGGTCAAACCTGGGGCAGTGCCTAATAACGGGTCTTGATGAACGTGAAAAATATTAGCAGCGATCTCAAGTCGCCCCATGCTTCTGAGGGTTTTCCCATTTACCATCACTTCTCCATTTGATGGCGTCATCCTTCCCGAGAGAACCTTTAGAAATGTAGTTTTTCCTGCACCGTTCGGACCAATCACCAGCACCCACTGTCCTTGAGAAATCGAGATAGAGACATCCTTAAGTGCTTCAACATTTTGTCCCCAACGAGAGAATGTCACCGATATATTCTTTACGGTAAGATGTTGCTCGTTTAAATTCATAGACCACTCTCCTCAAACAGCTGTCCATCTTCGGATATTCTGAGAGCCACAACGACAAGCACAAGGATCGCCGTCACGAGTTTCAAATCTGTTGCCGCCAATCCGACATTGAGCGCAACCGAAACTAATATTTCGTACAGGACGCTGCCTATAATTGCAGCCAATATAACAGCCACATAGAACACTGCCTTCTTCTTGGGCACCAGATGTTCACCGATAGTCATGGCTGCCAGCGCAAGAATGAGTACCCCCTGTCCCATCCCGATGTCTGCGAACCCCTGGTACGATGCAAGGAGGACACCGGAGAACGCAGCCAAGGCATTGGTGAAGAACAATCCAAGGATCATGCTCGCCGCCACGTTAATACCGATTGAACGAGCGTACTCCCCATTTGAACCAGCCGCCCTAATTTTCACACCCGGCCTACTCGATAGAATCCACATCAGGATTAAAAATCCAATGAGCAATAAAGCTATTAGACCCAATATTGTTCCGATGTGGTACGACCCGCCGATGAATTTATTGAGGTGCTCCAAGGTATCAAAGATCGAAGGGTATTCCAGGAGCCCGATATTCGGGGCAGCCATTATTCTTAATCCTACGGA
>JACWAG010000219.1 GCA_014874425.1 Syntrophaceae bacterium
ACCATAGGTTCCTTATAAAGAAATACCTGGGCCAACCACGGAAGGAACAGTAGCTCAACAGCTACAAACACTATGATTACCGCGGACAATATTACAGGCACCACGGGACGCGCGCGTATGGCGGCCCCGGTAGCTATAGCCGCCGAAACGCCACATACGGAAATGCCCGAAGCAAGCGGCGCCGCCCATTCAGGGGTGAATTTGAAATACTTTCTGGAGACGTAGTAAACAACCGGCCAATAGATCAAATAGGCTTGCGCTGTAGCGCACGTGCCGCTGATTATGACTGTGCTAGCAAGCCCCAGCGCGCCTACAGCTTTGATACCGATCGCCGCTCCTAATATGACGATACCTGTTTTAATAAACCATTCAGGTTTGGCTGCGTCTTCCAGAAACTTGGCCACAGAAGGGAAGAAGTTTCCGATGATCAGCCCTACGATCATGGCGACTACGAAACCCATCTCTCCGAGACTCAGCGACCACGGTATCTTGAAGGCGGCCTGTTTGTCCGGTGTGGCCGCAATATACGCGTTGTTGCCGGCGACCATACAGGCCATAACGATCCAGAAGATGATCGTAAACGCAACAGCGTAACTCTTGACGTTTTTACCCATGGCCATCACGCCAATTGATGTGAGGACCAGCATAAAAATGTAAGTCAAAATCATCGAACCAAGTCCGGATAATGAACTATATCCGGCAGACACAGGTTTGATTGATTTGCTGATTTCTACCCAAACGTTATTTGTTACAACCCAGCCGAGCAGATCCTTCCCATAGATCGGGCCGAGACCCAACAGGAAGATGAACAGGCCTAGCCACACTGCCCACCAATCTTCGCTCTCAAGGACCGACTGCTTTTGATAGAGACTTGGGGCTTCTTCTGACATAGCCACTCCTTTCTTAATGGTATATCGGCAAGAAGTATCCGTAACGATCTTTGTTTTGCCACAGTGTATAAATGGGGATGTTTCGTAACCATTTTATCATTGTCAAAGAATATTTAAAACAACTTATACTGCCCGAATTTCAAATAGCGTCAAATTGAGTCAAGGAATTTTTTCTTTGGTTCGGGAATGATTTTCGCGTAAGAATTACTAAATTTTGCTCGAAAGGGTCCATCAATGGCTGAATGTATTTTCTGCAAGATAATCGAAGGCAAGATCCCAGCTAAAATAGTGTATCAGGATGAGCTTGTTGTGGCTTTCGAAGACGCCAACCCAGCGTCTCCTATACATATCCTTATTGTTCCCCGAAAACATATCCCCACGCTTAACGATGTCCCGGAAAACGACCCAATATTGAGTCATATCGGGACCGTGGCCACAAAAATCGCTGCAGATCTTGGTGTCGCGCAAACAGGATACAGGTTCTTCATTAATGTGAACAAGGGGGGAGGGCAGGTCATCTTCCACCTGCACGCGCATTTGGTGTCAGGGAAGGACATGGGTACCAGGTTTATCAAGGGGGCCATAGTCCTGGCCGTTGGATGGCGGAAGCTAGTTGCTAAATTACAAAGTAAGAGTTGAAAATATCCATTTAACATGCTATCATTACGCTGTTTTATTGAAGCATTAATAAACGGATGAATGAATGAAATTTTATCGAGGCTTTCTATTTTTGTTCTTGTTCGCTGCGGTCCTTATCGGTTGCGTATCCGCCCTGAAGAATACCAAAGCGCCGAATGAGTCCACAGCCAAGGAACAAGCGAAAACCTCGACCGAGCGGCCCAAACAGGAACAAACGGCTCAGAAACCGTCGGATGAAGAGTTAAAGACACTGCTTGCGACCCCACCGCCCCCTAAATATAACCCACCCACAGGCGGAGGCGCCAAAGCCGCTACCGAATCCGCTGTTGATCCAGTGGAAAAGGAACAGGTAAGCCAAGCCGCCCTGGATTTTGCAAGTCACATGAAAAATGTGAAACACGTGAAAATATGCTTTTCCAAGCTTTACGGCGGCTGGTACCTGATGACATATGTGTCGAAGGGCAAGAAGATTTCACTCGACCAATACTCCTGGAACAAGAAATCGCAGGAATGGGAAATCGTTTACCACCTCAAGGAGGTCCCTCAGAAGCAACTCGAATTTCATCTCAAAGGAGAAGTGGGCGATGAGAAATGCTTCGTCCTGAGGTGAGAAATGAAACTCCGGTATGCCCCTTTAAAGCCGCTATCTTCTAACTTGGCCCCTGCCGTAATAGGTCCTGTCCGGACCAGAATCGTACTTGTCGAGGATAGGGTAAATTACAGGAGCGGTAAATGGACTTAACAAAGCTAAAGGGATGTCGAGCGCATATGCTAGCCCGTCTTCAAGCGATTCAAGAGCCGGTTTTTCTCCTTTGCACACCATGACGCATTGGTACTTTGTATTGTAGTTGACCACGGGTTTTTTCGCTGGTTCGGGCTGAGCCGCGGCCCCGGCGGCCTGTGCGGAAGCCATGGTCGCAAAACAAAAAAAGGCCAGTGATAAAAACACTACAAGTGTTTTCATTTACAAGTCCTCCAATATTTTTTCGGAACACTTTATTCTATCAAGAATTAACCGTTATTTCAATAAATTAGTGGTAAATCAGGTCTGGAGCGGACCCAGGCATGAATAAAATTGCCGATAGGGCCGATTGCAGTTGACATAGCAAGGGCTTCATCGTAATATCAGATGTTTAATGCAAAGAATGCAGAGCCTAGTCTTATTGGAAGGACCCCTAGATGAGAGTAGGGCTAAAAATATTCACCGGAAATTCAAATCCGGCATTGGCTCAGGCCATAACTCAATATATGGGCATACCCATCGGAGACGCTACCGTTGGACATTTCAGTGATGGGGAGACCCAGGTCGAGTTTAGAGAAAACGTTCGCGGGATGGATGTTTTCGTGGTGCAATCAACATGCAGCCCCGTGAACGACAACATACTCGAACTTCTGGTCATGATTGACGCCCTTAAACGGGCCTCTGCCAGTCGGGTCACCGCTGTAATGCCCTATTACGGATATGCCCGGCAGGACAGAAAGGTCGCTTCCAGGGCGCCCATAACAGCCAAACTCGTAGCGGACATCATTACCGCCGCAGGGGCGGACCGCGTCCTGACCGTGGACCTGCATGCCGGTCAGATACAGGGGTTCTTCGATATCCCTGTGGATCACCTTTACGCAGGCCCAATTATGGCCGATACTATCAGGTCAGATCACAAGGGCGGAGATTGTGTAGTGGTGTCACCTGACGCTGGCGGGGTCGAAAGGGCCAGGTCCTTCGCTAAAAGACTCGGGGCCACTCTTGCCATAATTGACAAACGTAGGTCCAAACCCAACGAATCCGAAGTTATGAACGTTATCGGAGACGTAACAGGTAAGGACGTCGTGCTGCTTGACGACATGGTTGATACCGCTGGAACTCTGGTAAAGGCGGCCATCGCGCTGCAAAACGCCGGCGCCTGCAAGATCGAAGCGTGCTGTACGCATCCCGTGCTTTCGGGCGCGGCGGTGGCGCGTATCAATGATTCACCCATCGTGAAACTCTATATTACGGACACTATTCCAGCGGATGACAAGCCGGTCAAGTGCCCTAAAATCAAAGTGCAATCAGTCGCGCCCCTTCTGGGGGAGGCGATCGGTCGGATACATCGAGAAGTTTCCGTCTCTGAACTATTTGTGTAGTCTAAAGGGAACAAGCGGTTAAGGTCCTTCTATAACCCGTGGACCCTTGAATGGAGGAACAGTGAATAAAGTAACTCTCAACGCCCGGCAGCGTATGGAAACCGGCAAAGGCCCGGCTAGAAGGTTGAGGGCCGCCGGTCAGGCCCCTGCCATCTTTTATGGTAAGAGAACTGAACCTATGAATCTGGCCGTGCAGGTTCATGAATTCCGTAAAGCGGTTGAAAAGGCTGGCAGCAACCCCCTTTTTGATTTGCGCATATCCACCGACGGCACCCCCGAAATCGCTATGATCGCGTTGCTCAAGGAGCATCAAATTCGTCCAGTAGACTCCTCTCTCGTGCACCTTGACTTCATTCAGGTCTTTATGGATGAACCTATCGAAGTCGAAGTGCCCCTTGAATTTGTAGGGAAAGCCATAGGTGTCGAAGCAGGCGGGATGTTCCAGACAGCGGCCAAGGAAATTCGCGTGTCGTGTCTGCCGGCAGATATCCCTGACGAAATCGTGGTCGATATTTCCAAGCTCGAAAGGGGCCACTCGATTCACGTAGGCCAGATTACCCTGCCTGAGGGTGTCAAGCCCGCCATGGATCTCGGTATTGCCCTTGCGACCGTAGTAGCGCCTAAGAAAGAAGATCAGGTCGAGGCCGAAGTCCCCGAAGAGGCCGCAAAGTAAATTCCTCATACAGCTTTTTATCTATCGCCCGTGTCTTTCGATCCAAACGTTCGAACTCACGGGCTTTTTGTTTTGCAGAACAATGACCGAACTCTTTACCATCACCGCAGACACCATAGCCGCTTTGTCCACCGCCCCCGGGTATTCCGGGATCGGTGTTATAAGGATTAGCGGCCCTGATTCAATCCCGATAATAGATCAGGTGTTCAAACCAGCGAGCGCGGGCGGTAACAAATTCCCTGACCGGAAAGCAATATATGGCAGATTTGTATCTCCCCAAGGTGGAAGTACTCTTGACGATGGCGTTGTCATAGTCATGCGCGGGCCAAATTCATACACAGGTGAGGACGTGGTGGAGATAAGTCTACATGGTAGCCCCGTGATACTGGACCAGGCCCTGAATACCATCCTGACCAACGGCGCCAGGCTTGCGACAAGGGGGGAGTTTACCCGGCGGGCTTTTCTGAACTCAAGACTCGATTTGGTTCAGGCGGAGGCCGTGATTGACCTCATCATGGCATCGACTCTCTCGGCTGTTGAAGAAGCTCGGTCGCGTCTCGACAGGAAACTCTCCAATGAAGTTCTAAGTATCATCGGGACTTTGACGGACATAATTGCGGAACTGGAGGCGGACATCGAGTTCGCAGAAGACATGGAAACTGTGCCATCATTGCAACAATCCTCCCTGATGGACGTTCAGACGAAGATGCGGCGACTGCTACAATCGGCGGATTCCGGCAGATATCGCAGTGAAGGCTTAAGAGTCGCTATCGTGGGTAAGCCGAATGTAGGCAAGTCCACGTTATTTAACGCGCTCCTGGGCGAAGAACGCATGATTGCGACACCTCATCCAGGGACTACCAGGGACGCGGTCTCTGAGACTATATTCATCAAAGGCATATCTTTTGTGATTTGCGATACGGCAGGTTTAAGAGAAAACCCTGAACCCGTTGAAAAAGAGGGAATAAGACGTACACTCAACTGGATAGAACGTTCAGATCTGGTGTTGGTGGTCATGGACGTCAGCGCTCCAATGGACGACTACGACCGGTGGGCATTTGATTCATGCAAGGACGCCAAAAAGATGCTGGTCTTCAACAAAACTGACCTGCCCGCCGCGTCTATCAGACCGGACCCCTATGTAGAACCGGATTCCACTGTGACATATGTCAGCGCAAAGACCGGAGTCGGAATTGATAGTTTAATGGATGCCCTGTTCGAGCAAGGGAGCGCCATATTGTCTTCGAGTGAATATTCCCTGGAATGCGGGCTGAACCAGCGGGGTGTGGCCCTTGTCGGAGCGGCAAGCCGGAAGATTAAAGCCATACTGGAAACTATTTCGACTGGTCACAACCCTGGTTCTGAGATATTGTCACTCGAATTGACCGGAGCGTTGCGAGATTTGCTGGAAATAACCGGCGACAGTATTGATGAAGCCGTGCTTGACCGGATATTTGAGCGATTCTGTGTGGGGAAATAGCCCTGAAGTCAGGAAATCAATGAAGTTCGACACACATCCCAAGGCCACATTCAGGGCCAAAGGCCTTGCCCCCAAGAAATGGATGGGCCAGAACCTCCTCGTAGAACCATCCTACCTCGGCATGATCGTGGATGCCGCCAGGATATCAGAAGGCGACCATATTGTTGAGATAGGCGCCGGATTGGGAGCATTGACCAGGGAACTTGTCCGGCGAAACGTCATTGTATGGGCCATAGAGGTTGACGCCGGGTTCTTCAGGGAACTTGAAGCCACGTTCATAAATGAGCCCAATGTCCGGTTGATCCATAAGGATGTTTTGAAATTTGACTTTCGTTCTATGGCGGCGGATATTGGAAAATTGAAAGTTGTGGCAAACCTTCCTTACAGCCTGTCGAGCCGACTGGTATTCACTTTCCAGGAAAATCGGGACATATTCGATTTCGCAGTTGTCATGCTTCAAAAGGAAGTCGCAGAGCGACTCGTCGCAGGGCCAGGGTCGAGGGACTACGGGGCGCTAACCGTGCTACTGGCGGCCACGGCAAAGGCTCAGGCGCTGTTCGACATACCTCCGTCCGCTTTCTATCCTAAGCCTGAAGTGGTATCGACCCTGATCCGAATAGTCTTTCCTGACCCGGCGCCTTACAATGTGACTGACCATAAGACGCTAACGAAACTCGTAAAAGCTGGTTTTTCATCGAGGCGTAAAACCCTTAGAAACGCCCTCAAGTCTTTAATCCTGCCTGGTTTATCTTTCGATCAGATTGAGAACGTTGCAGGCCTGACGGGGATTGACCTTGGTCGTCGGGCTGAAACCCTTTCCCCTGAAGAATTTGTTCTGTTCTCCAACACGCTCTCTCGTTCTACGCAAATGTAGCGCCGACATCCACTACTGTCATTTCTCACCGTCTATTATGTCATTACGAACGCAGTGAGAAATCTATTCAGCCGCTTAGTTCCAACAAAGTTGCTTGGGAAGATCTCTCCTCGCTACGCGCCGTCGAGATGACACGGGACAGCGGTTCCCTCAATTCTCAGAATCTCGTTTTTCCTTGACTTACTATAGCTATTTGACTTAAAATACTAACACTACTATATAATGTATATAGAAATATGAAATATTAACATTTTGAGTATGTTGCAATCTATTAATAAAGTTAAATGTGTATTTGAGTCAGAACTGGAGATTCCAGCTACATGAAATGGCTTAGGACTCTATTAACTGCAATCTTGCTCATCATTTTGACCGTCGTCGCCGTGACGGCGGGACAATCAGGCGCCCCTCAAGGACTCAGCCTGTCGGAAGCTGTCAGGACCGCTCTGGAAAGAAACCTCACGATGGCTGATTCCAGGTTGGCGGTAGCGGAAAAAGAATATAGGCGCCGCGAAGCTTTCTCCGATTTTTTCCCGTTAGCTATTGCGCAGTATGACGCAATAGTGGACAGATACGGTCACCCATACCCATTTTATAATATAGAAATGTGGGGCATGACCAATAATGGTATTCATGATTCGAGATACGCGGGCTATCAACAGGCTGGTCGTATGCAAAAAAAATATTTCCCGACGTATCCATATCGTATTGACCCCTACCACCAGATCACCGGCGCCGTAACAATTACGCAGCCGATATTCAGTGGTGGAAAGTTAATTAACGAATACAAATACGCCAAACTGGGCGTGGATTATTCATCGATACAATATGATGTGAACCGACAGGACCTGATCCTGAGTGTTAATCAGGCGTATTATCAACTGATGCTTTCCCAAAAGCTACTCGAGGTAGCCAACGAGTCAATAAAGGCGCTGGAGGGTCTTCGTGATCAAACGAAGAAATTCTATCAGGTTGGACTCGTCCCCAAGGTCGACCTTTTGTCAACCGAAGGCCAGTTGGCCCAAGCCATGATTCAGCGGACCCAGTCACTTGCCGACATCGCACAGAACCAGGCGTTGTTGAATTATCTGCTGAGAAACCCACAGGAAACTCCTCTTAAAATCGTGGAGGACCCATCCCCTCAACAGAACACATATACCTTGCCGGAAGCTTATTCCATCGCGGCGGCTAACAGGCTGGAAGTCCGGCAGGCGCACATTTCCGTGGACCAGGCGCTTGCTCTGGTCAAGTCAGCGAAAGCGGATTTGGCGCCCACTGCTGATGTGACAGCTACAGCGATGCGATACAATGACGACTGGAATGTGATAGATCCGGAAGGTTACAATGACTGGTTGCTTCAAGGGCTCGCCTCCTGGACTTTCGATATGTTTCGAAAGCGGTCCGCAGTACAGGAGAAACGCTCAACCAGATCCAGGGCCGAGGTAAACCGTAAGCTACTGGTGGAAAAGATCATGAATGAAGTGAAGCAGGTTTATGCGGACCTGAAACGTTCTGAGAGCAATATCAAGGACACCATGGACGCAGTCCGGTTTCGCAGGGAGAGCTTCCGTATCAGCCGGCTGGAGTATGAACAACAGGTCGCGACATATGTCGAGGTCCTTGACGCCCAGAGACAGCTTTCTTTGGCTCAGGCGGACTATCACCTGTCCATGGCCGCCAACAAGATCAATCAGGCCACCCTGGAACGTAAAATGGGAATCCTGAAATAAAAAATTGACGCGGAATATGTCATTTCGAACGGAGTGAGAAATCTATAGCGCCGAAATTTTGAAACACCGTCACTTGGATAGATCTCTCCTCACTACGTTCGTCGAGATGACATGATATAAGGTAACAGCCACATCTAAACTAAACCCACAGGAACGGACCAGGCCGTCGTTGTCAAGGGTAGGGGTTGGTTCACAAGGCAAATAACCCCGCCGGGACCAACGGGCGCCCCAAGTTTCCCCAACGACTTAAAATGCCTCGCCGCCGCTACATTTGGAGATGCAGTCTTCTTAAACTCCATGGGGTACAAAATTCCATCCTGCGAAATG
>JACWAG010000220.1 GCA_014874425.1 Syntrophaceae bacterium
ATTAGTAGTTGCAATGCGGCTTCTGAACGTCTGTCTCCGATACTGACCGCCAAATCTAAAGCTAAACGGAGGAACCGGTTGACCTTTTTTAGGTCAGGGTGAAACAGGGAAAGGGAGGCTCGCCGTTCAACTGACTTAATGAATAACTGACACAGGTCAGTTGTATCTTCGGCATTCCTGTCAAAGATGACATCTTGTGCGAAACACAGCAAATAATCGTAGAGTTCTATTGCTGAACGGATGTGGTGTTTCTTTTCGTGAAATATCGCCGCTTCAAAAATTATGTCGACATCAGTTTTTTGAATACCCGCTAATAGAGCTTGTTTGGCCAATCTTAGCGCGCTATCCCCCGATCTTTGCAAATGTTCCATCAGCATGTTGAATGCGTCACGGTAATATCCAGACATTTCGAGTGGATCGATTTGGACTAGAATTTCTTCCCGAGGGAATTTCTTTCGCCACTCGTAGAGCCCGTCCGCGTTCAATGAAATCCATCGACGTTTTTCAAGGAAAGAAATAACGGAAATCAATCGTGAAGGGAGCAAATTATGGGAAAGGGTGAACCAATCTACAGAAAAAAAATCAGGAAAGCCCATGCACCTGTAAAGTATCACCAATTCTTCGTTTGAAAGGTCTTTGATCCCATTAGACATATTTGTTAGCCGCCTCGAATTATTTTAGCTCACTTCATGTTTGTTGTGGTTGTCGAAAGCGTACTTCAGTTGACAAATTCACCACTTTTTATGTGGATATCTCAATTTAATCAAAAACTGGGCAATTTTTGTCTTCTGAAATAGTGGATTTTTGAATCAGTCAGTCTTTTTCAAAACATCCACAGGTTGAAGCTCCCATGAAAATGAGATCATGTCAAAATAGTAACAATTGTCAATATTCAGACATTAAACTTTCACTTTTTTGCTGCGGTCTGAAAATAATCAGCCAAACCAACCGCTTGACATTCCATAATTTGGCCCGGATCTTGCTTTCTTGATTAGCATGTGGAAATTTTAGGCGCCAGGATACTCATTTATACAGGAGGTTTAATCATGAGCGCTGAACATGTGTGGGATTTTGGCAATAGCTACCAATACATGGAAAAGGTCAGAAAAGGCATGCCCCCTTTAATCATTACCGTGGCCCTTACTGGGGGTATGCATGGCAAGGAGGCTAATCCAAATCTTCCAGAGGCGCCAGAGGAACAAGTTGAACAGGCGTATGAATCCTATCAGGCCGGAGCCAGTATAGTACATGTTCATGCGAGAAGGCCAGATAACAGAAGTCTGGTTTCCGCCAATCCTGACGATTACAGACTGGTCAATAGCATGATCAGGGCTAAATGCCCGGACATCATAATTAATAATACTACGGGAGGCGGACCGGGAATGACTTCCGAGCAGAGGATGGCGTCGCTTTATGCTAATCCCGAACTGGCGAGTCTTAATTGCGGGCCTTTCATCTTCCAGACTACTCTCAAGGCGCGGGTTCCCCCATTGTCAGGACGGCCGGAAAATCTTTTCGTGGATACCTGCATACCAGTTTCGTATGCTGAAACGGAACTATATGCAAGGACAATGAAAGAAAAAGGTATAAAGCCTGAACTTGAAGTTTACAACCAAGGGCAATTTTGGCTGGTCAACAATCTCATTGCAAAAGGCTTGATCAGTCCGCCTTATATGATTCAGTTCGTGATGGGATTTCAATCTGGGGCGTATCCCACTCCTAAAAATCTTATCAATATGATCGAGCACCTTCCTGCTGATTCAATGTTTCAATGCATAGGTGTTGGGCCTTTCCAGGTCCCCATAATAACCTTGGGCATGATCATGGGAGGACATGTAAGGGTAGGCATGGAAGATAACGTATATCTGGAGAGGAAAAAGTTGGCTCGAAGTAACGCGGAATTTGTAGAAAGAGTTGTCAGAATCGCAAAGGAGATGGGGAGAGAAATAGCCACTCCTGCTCAGGCCAGGAAGATGCTCAATATATCGGAAACACCTAGCAGGTATGAATGATGAAATTCAAATTGTGTTCAGGCAGAAACTGAAAACAAAAGAGGTCTAACCATTGGAAAAGCTACACTTTGAAGATTATGAAATAGGAGAAACTTTTATCACTCCTGCCAGGACCATTACTGAAACAGACATAGTTATGTTTGCCGCTTTGACCGGGGATTGGCATCCTTTGCACACTGATGTGGAATTCGCCTCAAAGACGAGTTTCAAGGAAAGAATCGCGCATGGGATGCTGGGATTGGTTATTGGGAGCGCATTGGCCACCAGATTAGGACCATACGCTGTTCTCCCAAAAAGCTTCATTGCATTTTACGGAATGGATTCAGTCAGATTCACAGCTCCAGTCAGAATAGGCGACACCATTCATTGCGAAACCAAAATCACGGAATTATTGGCAAAAGATGATTCCAGAGGCGTAATTACTAATGAAAACGTTATTAAAAACCAGCGGGGCGAGGCAGTAATAGTTTATGTGGCCAAAATTCTTGTTGGCAGAAAGCCAAAGGTTTGAACAGCGGGTTTGCGTCAATTGCGCGGATTTTATCGTGCGGAGCCCATAAGTGTCCTCCTTCCATGGGGCAGGGAGGCGAAAAATAGTCGTTTTGGTTTATAGCTCTGACGTAGGGCGAACTTTACAATTCTAGTTACCAGAAAGGAAGTCAAGGTATGGCGAACAGAGTTGCTATTGTGGCGGTATCGCAAAACGCCGGCGCCGAGTCCAAAGACAATTTTTATGACCAGGCTTACCGGGTGGTGAAAGATGCTCTGGATAAAGCGGGAATGAGTCGGGAAGAAATACACACAGTAGTGAGCGCATCGTCAGATATCTTTCATGGAGGAATATCATGTGCGAACGCCTATTACTGGGAGTCTTCGGCGGCATTTCTAAAACCTGGTTCCCGTCAGGACGGAGAGTCCCTTTTTGCCCTCGCCTACGCAGCGATGCGTATCATGACGGGCAAGCACGATACTGCCCTCGTTGTGGGCCTTTGCAAGGGATCCGAGAATCCGGAAAATGATACCTGTACTCACATGTTCACCGATCCCTTTTATCAGAGAGAAGTAGGTCTGAACGAAACGGTCGCTGCCGCTCTTCAGATGAGACTTTATATGGAGCGTTTCGGAGTGACACACGAGCAGTGCGCCAGAGTGGCCGTCAAGAACCTTGGGAACGCCTTAAGAAATCCTTATGCCCATAAAAAGGGGATTTACACAATCGAAGAGGTTCTCGATTCAAAACGAGTCATCGACCCGCTGACCGCCATGCAGATCGCTCCCAAATCTGAGGGAATCATAGCGTTGGTTCTGGCGTCGGAGAACAAGGCAAAGAAACTGACTGACAAACCAGTTTGGCTTAAAGGTTATAGCAGCTCGTTAGATACTTTCAATTTTGGAGACAGGGACCTACTGAATGGTCAGCTAAAGAACGCCGCATCCAGGGCCTATAAGATGGCCGGGATCACCAATCCCAGGAAAGAAGTAGATTTAGCCGAGATCACGGAGCCTTATGCTTTTCAGGAGTTGTTGTGGTGTGAAGACCTCGGTTTCTGTGAGCGTGGCGATGGGGGTAAATTCATCGATAGTGGCGCCACGCAAAGAGAAGGCGCCCTGCCTGTCAACGCCTCTGGTGGAGTTCTCGCAAACAACCCCTATGTCTCGAGAGGTCTTCAACGGGCTGTTGAAGCGTTTCTTCAAATCAGGGGGGAGGCGGGAGAACATCAGGTTGGAAAAAAAGTAAGAACGGCGCTGGCGCATGGTACCCACGGGTTTGCTGGTCAGTGCCATGCCGTAGCGATCTTGGGAATCTAGGAGGTGGATTATATGGGAAGACCAGTCGCCATAATAGGAGTAGGACAGACAAAGCACGGGAGACGGATGGATGTGTCTTATCCCGATTTGGTAAGAGAGGCGGTGTTGCGGGTATTTGAGGATACAGGATTGACCCCTGATGACATTGACGGCGTGGTTTCAGGGACTATGCCATCCATGATGGAGGGAGTAGCTCTAACTCATTTTTATTTCGCGGACGCAATGCAGGCTGTTGGGAAACCAATACTAAAAACCGAGACCTGTGGGTCCACTGGTGTTTCAATTGCTCACACCGCATTTTATTGGGTGGCGTCAGGGATGGCGGATATAGTCCTGGCGGTTGGTCATGAAAAAATGAACGAAGGGGACAGCCAGGCGACTATGACTACGGTGTGCGAGCCATTTTATCAGAGACATTTTGTCGCTGGAGCCCCTGGGGCCTTTTCCATGCAGTCCAGAGTGTGGATGGACAACTTCGGAATTCCGGAAGACAAGGTGAGGGACGCTGCGGCCTATATATCAAAAACTCATCACGACAGCGCTTTTGACAATCCTTATGCGCACGTCAAGCTACGGGTTACCATTGATGACGTCAAGAATTCCAAAATTATAACCTATCCTATAAGACTTCTTGATGTTTGCCCTAACTCTGACGGCGCTTGCGCGGTAATTTTTGCCTCTGAAGAAGCAGTGCGGAAACTTGGCAGGAAAAAAGTGGCATGGGTAAAGGGAATTGGCTTCAGGGGCGAAGAATATTATTTCGGTGATAGTGATAAGGCCGTCTGGCAAAGCGCAATTCAGGCGGCGAAGGAAGCGTACGATCAAGCTGGAATCAACGATCCAAGGAAAGATCTCGATGTTGCAGAGGTCTACAATCCTTTTACCTTTCAAGAAATGATGTTTTATGAGTGCTTTGGTTTTTGCGGTTTTGGGGAGGCTCCAGACCTGGTTTTAAAGGGGATTTTCGCCAGGGATGGACAACTACCCTGTGATCCTTCCGGGGGCACTCTATGCTCCAATCCCATTGGAGCGACGGGACTCATTAGAGTGGCTGAAGCGGCCCTCCAGGTGATGGATAAAGCTGGAGACCACCAGATTCCCGGGGCCCGGACGGCTTTAGGGCACGCCATGGGTGGAGCAGACCAGTTTAACGGAATTATGATTGTTGGGTCCGAAATGTAGGACGGATACGGAGGAGGAAACTAAGATGGCTAAGGAATTTAGAACGCTTTTGACAGAAATTAAGCTTCCTTACGAATTGGCGTATGGCGCAACCTGGACTAAGTTTTTCGAGGGAATGAAAGAAAAAAAAATATACGGAACGAAGTGTTCCAGATGCGGCAGAATCCTTGTTCCAGCCCGGACGTTCTGCCCCCGTTGCTTTGTGGACACTGACGAGTGGGTCGAGGTTTCTCCGCAGGGTACAGTGTTGACATGGAGTTATGCAAATTACAGATATTTCGGCATGCCAATGGATCCCCCCTTCATCAGCGCTCTGATCAAACTGGACGGCTCCGATGTAGGTTTTCTACATATCGTCGCTGGATTTGATCTCGATGATTTCGAAGTGGTCAGACAAACTGTAAAAACCGGAATGAGGGTCAAAGCGGTTTGGGAAGATGAGAGAAAAGGTCACATCATGGATATTAGGCATTTTGAGCCTCTGTAACGCATGTGGATTTCGTGGGAAATCCGCGGCCTGTCGTGGGCGCTGGAAAGACAATATACGGGAAAAGAATGAAATTAATGGCCTTATCGCAATGTCATTTCTGATTTCCGGAAAGTTCGATCTTTCCATTATCCGCAAGTAATAGCGAGGAACCATGTATTTCGATGAAACGCACAATGCATTCAGGGAATCAGTTAGAAAGTTTGTAGAAAAAGAGATTAATCCTCACATGGATGAATGGGAAGAAACGACGGTTCCGCTACACGATCTCTTTAAGAAGATGGGAGATTTAGGATTTTTAGGTGTTAGATATGATACCGAATATGGTGGTCAGGGTCTTGACTATTGGTTCGAGACAGTGCTCCTCGAAGAATTGGGGCATGTTCATGGGTTAGGGGTTCCTGTCGCTATATCCGTGCAAACAAACATGGCCACTCCAGCGATTGCTGAATTTGGAAGCGAGTATCTAAAAGAAACTTACTTAAAACCGGCAATTTGCGGAGATATGGTTTCAGCTATAGCTGTCACAGAGCCTGGAAGTGGTTCGGACGTAGCCTCCCTTAAAACCAAAGCGGTAAGAAAAGGAGACTATTACATATTAAACGGTTCAAAAATATATATAACTAATGGTTGTCAGGCGGACTTCCTGACGTTGTTAGCCAGAACGAGTGATAAGCCAGGTCATCATGCCTTTAGCCTCCTGGTTGTTCCTACGAACTTACCGGGGTTCAGCGTTGGGAAAAAATTGGATAAAATGGGGTTGAGAAGCAGTGACACAGCGCTACTGTTTTTTGATGACATGAAGGTGCCGGCTGAGAATCTCATCGGGAAAGAGGGTGAAGGTTTTATTTATCAGATGAAACAGTTCCAGCATGAAAGATTTACCGCATTGCCCGTGGGTTATATAGCGTCGAAGGACATGATCGATATGACCGCAGATTATTTAAGGCAAAGGGTTGCTTTTGGTGAGCCATTGATAAAAAAGCAGGTGTTGAGACACAGATTGGTCCAGTGGTTGGCGGAAATAGAGAGTCTCAAGCAATTAACGTATCATATTGTCCGTATGAAGATGCAAGGTCTTGACGTTACGAGAGAAATTTCGATGGGAAAACTGCTTTCAGGGCAACTGATTACAAAAGTCGCAGATGGTTGCCTGCAAATGTTTGGCGGCATGGGGCTTATGAACGAGACACTTATCTCACGATATTACAGAGACGCTCGTTTACTGCCAATTGGTGGTGGCGCTGACGAGGTCATGAGTGATATAGTCGCAAAAAAAGAAGGGTATTAGAAATTCGTTATTAATGACCAAAATCCATAGAATAGAATTAAAAACACCTTTTGCCCTGGACCGGGTAAACTGCTACTACGTAAAGGATTCTGCGCCAACTCTTGTTGACACCGGCGTCAACACCGAGGAGGCCTTTGAAACTCTGGAATCAGAAATCGCGCAGGCCGGCGGTAAAGTCAAAGAACTGAAGAGAATAATACTTACTCATGCGCATTCAGACCATATTGGTCTTGTGCCCCAGCTTGTCGCTCTCAGCGGCGCTGAAGTCTACATACACAAATGGGATCTCCCCAAAATAGCCCACCATGACGCCGCGGATTTTCCAAAATGGATTGAAAAATTCCGGGGATTTTTTCTGGAAACCGGTGTTCCTCTCGCCACCGTAAAACAAACACTGAAGTCTATGTCGGAGCGTTTCAGTAAATTCTACAGCTCATTTTCGAACGTGATGCCACTTGAAGGCGGTGAAGTTTTTTCTTTTGACGATTGCAGCGTCGAGGTTATACACACGCCGGGTCATAGTCCAGGATCGATATGTCTGCTAAATAGGAACGATGGGACTCTTTTCTCGGGCGACAGCCTCCTGGAAAAGATAACATCCAATCCTGTTGTTGAACTAGACGCTTCTGCGCTGAATGTGGACTACCGGGCGGTAGAACAATTTATGACCTCTCTGGAGCTTATAGAAACCCTTCCAGTCACTAATGTTTTACCTGGACATGGGCGCCCATTTTCAAATCATAGTTTGAGAACTCGCGAGCTGTACTCACATCATGAAGATCGAATGAGAAACATTCTCCAAATTCTTGAGTCCCATGATGAAAATCAGGGAGCCTTATTCGGCGTCTCATCCTTTGATGTGGCTAACGCTCTATTTGGATCTTTGGACGGAATAAATCTCTTGCTCGGGTTGTCAGAAGCTCTAGGACATCTCGAGGTCCTAGAACAAAAAGGGCTCGTATTGTCTCGGAAGGAGGGGCCGAAGAAGTTGTACCGCCGCAGAAATTGTGAGTCGGTCAGTGTCCAGGTCTGAGTAAACAAACAGGGATGCCTATCAAGGGAACTTTTTGAGGAAACAGGTTCAGGCCCCCGTTACAATTCTAAATTTCCGGAATTCTAAGATTCAAGGGAGGTTGAGGGAATGGTAACTGAACTGGAGTACAACTTGATCCAAAGAATAGCGTTGGGCGATATTTTCCGGCGTCAGGCGAGACATATACCTGACAGGGAGGCCGTTGTCGAGAAAAGAGGCGCTGAACGCATAAGTCTCGACTACAAATCCCTGAACAGCCATCTCAACCGGTTCGCGGCCGCTATCTCAAGCCTGGGCTTAAAACGTGGCGACAAAGTCGCCATGATTGGACCCAACTCGTGGGAGATTGTCGTTGCAATTTACGGATGCGCCAAAGGCGGATTTGTCGCTGTTCCTCTTAACCCTCGTTTAAGTCCGGAAGACATGATTTATATGCTCAATCACTCAGAATCAAAGGTGGTTGTAGTCGATGATGTTCTTTGTCCCCTGATAGATAAAATAAAAGACAAGTGTAAAACGCTGAAGCATTTTGTCTCTATCCCTTCAACAGGAAGTAAGACCCCCGACTATTTTATTGATTTTAAGGAGTTTCTAGATGGTCAATCAGACGAGGAGATAGAAGAGATTGTTCGGGATCGTGATCCCTTTGCAATCTTGTATACAAGTGGCACAACTGCGCGTCCAAAAGGAGTCATGCTTTCACATCTGAATTTTTACATCATGTCTTTGAGTAACTTGATAGAAATGAAAATTTTTGGAGAGCATACAGGCGCAATAGTGATGCCGATGTTCCACTGCGCACAACAGACTTTTGCCACGAGTCATTTTCATGTGGGAGCAAAGAACGTTATATTCCGAAGCTTTGATCCAGTGATTATGTTCGAGATGATACAAAAGGAAAAAATAGGATCGCTTTTTCTTCTTCCCATGATGTGGCGGGTAATGCTCGAACATCCAAGGCTCAAGGAATATGATGTTTCTTCTCTTAAGAGATGCACCTACGCCATGACACCGATGGACAAAAGGACCCTTGAACAAGGCATAGAGAATTTTGGACCCAATTTCATGCTAGGAACGGGGCAAACCGAATTTTTCCCGTCTTCAGAGTGCTTTAAACCTGAATGGCAACTAAAGAAATCCGGTAACTATTGGGGTGAACCAGCCCTTACGGTGGAAACAGCTATTATGGATGAGTATGGTAATCTGGTTCCACAAGGAGAGATAGGTGAAATTGTAAGACGTGGTCCTGCACATTTGATTGAATATCTGAAGGATGCAGAGGCAACTGATGAGATAAGAAAATTTGGTTGGGCCCATTCAGGTGATTTAGGCTATTTTGATGAAGATGGACTCCTTGTATTCGTAGATCGAAAGAAAGATATGATTAAAACTGGCGGCGAAAATGTTCCTTCTATCAAGGTCGAGCGGGTAATTTTAGCTGATCCACGTGTGGCGGAAGTAGCGGTAGTTGGTTTGCCTCATAACAAGTGGATAGAGGCGGTAACAGCTTTCATCGTTCCTAAAGAGGGCGTCTCACTCTCGGAAGAAGATGTTATTGCTCTGTGCAAGGTTGAGCTTGGTAGGTTCGAGATCCCTAAAAGAGTTGTCATGGTGGACCAGTTACCCAAGACAACTACAGGCAAACTTCAGAAAAATATCGTAAAACAGCAATACTGGGATTTGTATAATTCATAGTTAGGGCTCCGCTTCAAGAAAACTCCCGGCGGCCAGACCCAAAGATGAGATCATCCCTGTATTCCATGGGTTCTTCGAACTACCCCTCGGATTCGTGGTTATGTAACACCAGTCAATTATCCTCGTAGGGTTTGAACGCAGCTCATGACAGCCCTGCCAGGAGATCCCGCTTTGGACGAAGTCGTCATTTGACGAAAGTTTGTTTAACAGCAAGAGATTTGATCCCTGTCTGCGAAAAATCAGAAGAGTGTCAGATTGGGCGGGGTGGTCTAAATCCATTCCTCTGCTGATGAAGCCGGTGGGAGAAATAATGGCCTGTTGATGGCTCGTGTTGGGCCATGCTGTATTGGATGGATATATGTACCAGGCCCCCAGTGTTGGATCGTTATAAAGCATTCTCATCAATTCTCTTAGTCCAGACCAGCCGCGAATTACGGCAACCCTTTTGTGATAAAGTTCCAGATCAACAAATACGAAATTGGTTCCATTTTGAACAGAAGGGGCTTTAGCTACCAAACTCCCTATGAGTTTATTTCTAATCACGGAAGCTTCTTTCCAATCTAGGCTTAGTCCCGCATGGAAAGCGGCCATAAATCCAATAGCGATCGCAATTAAGATTTGAGCGGTATTACGGACAATATTTCGTTTCCATACTGTGGCCGCGACTGCGATCAGAATAGCCACACCGTAAGAAGC
>JACWAG010000221.1 GCA_014874425.1 Syntrophaceae bacterium
GAAAATCTGGTCCGGTTGGCTCAATGCGCTCATACGCTGGTCTGCGAATGTTCCATGCCCGACGCCATGAAAGTAGACGGACATATGACACCCTCCGAAGCCGGCGCAATAGCTGCTCAGGCGTCGGTCACCCAATTGATTCTGACGCATTTTTATCCACCATGCGACTCGGTTGATGTCGTATCCGTCGCACGGACGCAATTTAGCGGGACGATTTTAAAAGCTCAGGACCTGATGACCCTCGCGTTGAGTTGATGAATCATGACCTCTCGTCGTCCGCCACTTACCTGTGCGGATGTTGCGCGGATTGCGATTCCCCTGAGCCTGTTGTAAGATGTGAACATGAAGGAAGCTAGGCGCCGCAAACTGACAAGGGGAATTTTTACCCTATTCTTTCTGGTTCCCGTCATTCTCGTTCTGCAAATTCCAATAGGTATTATAGGCGGAGTATTGGGAGCTTATCTGGTATATTCCCGTCAACTCCCCGAGATCCCTAACCTGAACTCATATCAACCAAAGACCGTTTCTACCTTTTTCGCTGATGATGGGACCGTCATTGGAGTATTCTTCAAACAAAAACGCTTTGTCGTTGATCTTGATCAAATCCCCAAACATGTTATCAACGCGTTTCTTGCCGCTGAGGATGCTCGTTTTTACGATCATGAGGCCGTGGACTGGCACGGGATAGTTAGAGCAATGGGACGAAACCTTGCCGCTGGTCGCATTACTCAGGGTGGCAGCACAATCACCATGCAGGTTACCAGAAATTTTCTGTTGACCCGAGAACGCACGTTTTCCCGAAAATTCAAGGAAATAATCCTGGCTTACCGCCTGGAGAATAATTGGGGAAAGAATAAGATACTGCACGTATATTTGAATGAAATTTATCTGGGCGAAGGCTGTTACGGAGTGGAAGCCGCGGCCAGAGGTTACTTCGACAAGCCGGTAGAACATCTAACCGTGGCGGAAGCGGCCCTGATAGCCGGTTTGGTCGCTAGTCCGGCGCGTTTCAATCCCTTTAAAAACCAGGACCTGGCCAGACAACGACAATTAACCGTGCTCGGCCGTATGCTCAAAGCGGGATTCATCAATGAAACACAATACCAAAAGGCCAAAGAAGAACCCTTAACCTTTAGGAAAGAGGATGTTAAGCCATTAGACCTTGCGCCTGATTTCACAGAAGTAGTTCGTCGATATATTATAAGGAAATATGGAGAGGAAAAACTCTACAACGATGGCCTTAAGGTTTTCACCACTTGTCGTCTTGACTTCCAACGCCGGGCGATTGAAGCCATGGAAAAAGGGCTTGATGAAATTAAGAAGCGTCAAAAAAACCTTGCAATCCTAAAAACGGTACAACCTTCTGAAATACCCGAACTGATTCAGAGACGAGTTACACCAAATCTAGTGGAAGGCAAGATATATCAGGGGATTGTCGTAAAAACAGCGCCCGCGCCCAACAACCAAGTTGTTCTCGATGTGGTGTTCAGCAAGAAACTCAAGGTACGTGTCAGACTGAACAAATCCGTTGCGTCCATTTATAGGGTTGGTCAGGTGCTAGCGCTACGTTTTGAAAAATACGACGGAGCCGTACCTCAATTCACACCTGATGACAAGCCCAAGTTGCAGGGCGCTCTTGTTTGCATAGAAAATAACAACGGAAATGTTCGAGCTATAGTTGGCGGATCGTCTTCGGAACATTTCCAGTTCAATCGCGCAATCCAGGCTAGGAGACAGCCGGGAAGCTCGTTCAAACCCATTGTGTATTCCGTGGCCCTTGAGCAGAAAAGTTACAGCCCCGCCACAATAATTATAGATGAACCTATAGTTGTGGATGTTGACGGAGCAGAAGATGAATGGGAACCGAGGAATTCCAGCGGCAGCTTCATGGGACCGATGAGTTTCCGCAGGGCGCTCGAATTATCCCGAAATATTTGCACCATTAAGATATTGATGGATGCGGGGCTTGGCCCCGTCTTAGATATGGCCAACCGCATGGGCATAACATCCCCGCTTGGACGGAACCTATCTCTTAGTCTAGGCACGTCCGAAGTTACACCCTTTGAACTCGCATCCGCATATACGGTTTTTCCTAATGGCGGCATACATGTGGAGCCGATTTTTGTGAAACGGGTCGAAGACAGGTTCGGCAATGTATTGGAAGATCATAGCGAAGTGCCCGTCCTGGAGTCTGATTCGCTTTTACCAGTCCCTCGTGATGAATTTCGCGAACTTGTCGATAGAGCGGAAAACAAGACATCACGACTCCCTGAGACACCGATACGACCTTTTTTCAAAGCTGAATCAAACTTCCCACCACAGTTCCGACAAGCTTCGGCTGAACAAAATCTTACTGCTGGCATCGAAGAAGATGATCGCCTGACAGAACCTCCTCGAGTCAAAGCGGTAATGTCTCCACAAACAGCCTATATTATGACTTCTTTGCTGCAGGGCGGGGTTCGCCAGGGCACAGGAGCAAGAATCAGCCAATATCTTAAACGCAAGGATATCGCCGGGAAAACAGGGACGACCAACAACGTGGAAGACGCGTGGTTTATCGGTTTCAACCCAGATTATACAACTGCCGTATGGGTAGGTTTCGACGAAAAAAGACCACTGGGCCGCAGGGAAGAAGGATCCAGAGCGGCGCTCCCTGTATGGGGTTATTTTATGAAGGAGATACTGAAGAACAAACCGGAACGGGAATTTGTGATACCACCTGAAATAATGTTCAAGGAATTACTGACAGTCGTCGCCGACCCAAAGGAAGGCCCGACACTAAAGCCTGTGAGGGAACCTATCTACGCTCCATTCAACGGCTACACACTGGTCATATCGCCTCTGGATTCATTCGATACCCTTGCGGAATACATAAAGGCCCCACTACCTTTGTATACAGAAAGTGGCGGGATTACGGCCGCTCCTATCACCCCACAGGAACCGCAGCCCGCCGCACAGACGCCTGGACCTCCGCCTTCGGCGTATCCCAGGTAGTAGGAATAACCCAGGATTTGCTAATGAAAATTGCTGTGGCGCTCAGCGGTGGAATTGACAGCGCTTGCTCGGCGCTCATGCTCAAAATGGCGGGACACGAAGTCATCGCCCTGCACATGAAGCTTACTCCAGGACACCATGACACGTGGCCGAAAGCTAAATCAGTCGCGGATTTTATTGGCGCTCCCATTTATCTGGTAGACCTC
>JACWAG010000222.1 GCA_014874425.1 Syntrophaceae bacterium
CGCAGCCGCTTTGGTTAGATATTCATGAAAAAGTCTGGATTTTTGATTTGCTTATCTGTTTTTTCCTAAAGACCCGATTTGTTAATTATGTTTTTGACTTCAGGATCGCTTTGTATAAACTTCAGGAACTGCGCTGTTTCAGGTCGATTTTCAAAACCTCTGATCACCCCGAAGACAAGGTTTATCGGCTTGTATTTTTGCTCGTCCACCACCAGGTATCCTCCAATCTTGTCTTTCAAGTATATCGCTTCGGTAAGATTAACGAAGCCTGCCTGAATTTCTCCATCGGTTAGAGACGCCAGTATCTTAGGACACGTTGGTATCAGTACAATTTTCTTTTCAATCTGTTTGTAAAGACCAGAATTTTCCAGAAATTCCTTGGCGGCTTTTCCATAGATTGTTTTGTTTGGATTGGCTATTCCAACTTTGGATATTTTCGATCCGGTGAGGTCTTCGGGTTTGTTGAGCTTGACGTTTTTACAAAACGCCAATGCCAAAATTCCCTTACCCAACTTGGGGAACGAGGTGAATTGAACATCAGAGGCTTTTAAAAAATTGTGCTCGCCAAGAACGAGAGCCACACTTCGACCCGTCTTGGCCTGAGTCATGATCTCCTTCATATCGCCGTAAATTGCGTCAACTTTTTGCCCTGTCTTGTTTTCGTAAGCCTGAATGATCTCTCCCACCATACGCTTATAACCTGCGCCTGCGGCGATAGTTAGCGTATCTGCAAAGGCGCTCGAGACCACGATGTTCATTGTGGCAAATAACAAAACCAAAAAACGAGTCATCATAACCTCCATCTTTTTGCAGCCTAAAAAACGCCAATCAATTTTAATTCCGTTCCCAAAACTGGATCGATGCTTCTGCTTGGTAATACACCCCAGCCGAAGTTCCCTGCGCCGGCTGGCGGGTTCCAGTTAAGGAGGGATTTGTCCACACAGGCGTAACTGAACCACTTGCCGGGCTTCCAATAAGAGGTTGTCAGAGTCATCGTAAACCCCTCCAGAAGTTTCCAGTCGAGTCCAGCTCCAATTTCGTAACCCAAATTGGGATCAGGGATATTGGGGGCGCCCACACGATCTACCCATGTTACCATTCCAGGGTGAGCAGTATCTGGTCTTATAAATCCCCAGCCATAGCCACTCTTGCTGGTTCTATCCGCCCAGAAAAAACTTCCATAAATATTAAGGTTTGCCGCTGCCGCATAATCAAGACGAGCGGCATAAATCGACGCGTCCTCGGCAGTCCCATTTAGTGTGTCTGCATTCATGTGGGTTCCGAGTCCGTAGGCGTAGACCATGAGGTAGCTATATGGCCGGAAAAAACCCGTATTTGAAAACTGATTGGATCGAATGCCTACGTCGGTCTGCAAACCGGTCTGGTCAATCTGGTTTCCGCCTCTTCTGTCCGGCCCAGCTAGCCATGCGTACAAAAGGCTTATTTTAGCAGGGCCACCAATGGCGCCGCCAAGAACGGCCCAGCGCCAATGCTGGCGGTATGGAGGGAGGCCGGGATAAGAGCGTTTATGCATTTTCGCGTTCAGATAAAACCAATCTGCTTCTGAGTTGAAAAAGAAACGACCATTATTATACTTAAGGTATGCACAGCCCAAATTACCGGCGAAATCTCCATAAGGATTATTATTTCGGACACCAGGAGAGTTCAGAATACCTTCACCACCAGTGTGCCAGCCATACTGGGCCCATACAATCCCTGCGTCTATCGGCCCGGATTGATATAACAATCCGTCCATGTTGTTCCATATCCTATTGTTGTTTTGGTCAAAATCCTGATTATAGTACGCCGAATTGGTCATTCCTGGCTGATAGGGGGCATAAGCTACCATCATCTTGATAGGGCCATAGGAGGTTCGTAGCATAATGTGTTCGAACGTTCTGTTTTCTTCACCATTAAAGCCGAGACCGGTTCCTAAAACCATAGGTTTCTTGCCCAGGGAAAGATGTCCCCAAGGTAGTTGAACAGCTATCCAAAGTGTATTCCAGTAACCGGGGGAAATTGAACGCTGTATACCATTAGCGTGGTACATGAGATACTGGGACGCTACAGTTTCTCCTGGAGAAGTCGAGATTCCAGGTGTTTGCCATTGCCCGATATGGTATCGGCCTCTGACCCGCACAGCCTTGTTGAAGTGGAGGTCCATAAGGGTATCCATGTAAACGGTGTTCCATGAACCGTTAGAACCTGATGTGAAAGAAGAGCCACTGGTGGTCAAATTCTGGTCGTTTCCTGGAAGATTAAAGCCCATCCAGAAGTTCAGAGGAGCAAAGTAACCCGCCCCGTAAGCTGTCGCAGCTCCAGGGGTAATAGCGTTTTGTACAACGCTGTTCATAATGGCAGGCGCTTGACTAGAGCCGGGCACTAACACGGGCGTAACCGTCCCCGGCGTATAGGTGGCCCCGCTACCAGCGTCAACATCATACGGACCGAAGAAACCATTTGAACCGGTCTGGCCTCGCAAATCATATTCCCAGTTAAATTGCCCATCCATCGAGAATTCCCATGCCAGGGATTTTCCCACTGTCGTAAAAATTCCCAACCCAATTAACGTAATAATCAACCATGCGTTCCAACTTTTCATATGTGGCGCCTCAGTTTAATAATGACTAGTCAAAACATGACTATTGTGCCAAAACTCTCATTGATCTCATCAGGAAACTCAACATTCTGAGTATCCTGACTTGAGTCACAAATATTCTCCCCCACATGTTTTATAAAAGAGTCGTGTCAGTAATATATTATGTCTGTTCAAACATATCCATAATGATCGTAGA
>JACWAG010000223.1 GCA_014874425.1 Syntrophaceae bacterium
GAGCGGGACAATTCGGCGCCAAAGGCTGGGACTGATTCGGAATAGAAAGCCGATTTCTCTCTAGCCCCCCCAGCCAAAAGTCTCTTATGGTCGAGACCGGTTTGCTTTATAGCGGGCGTCTTTTTGAATTAGGCGTTCTAGAATATCCCGAATCTCCGCGTTTTTGATCGCGCGGATACTTCGAGTTGAAATCTTCAGGGCCGCCTCGTCTGGTGGTAGGGTCGTTGCTGGGCCGCGTGAACTGGGAGTGGCAGGATTCACGTCCAGATGCCGCCAGGAGATCTGCCTGAATTTTATATCTTTAATCTTCGGGACATCTTTTCCTAGTTTTGAATTCAATTTTTCGAGTAAAATCATCTTGATGGCTGAAAGTTCATTCATCCAGACTGACGAGTCAACAACTACGTAGAGAGTGTCGCCCATTAGTCTTTCCGCACGGGCGTGCCTGGCTACCACTGAATCAACGATATTCGGCCATCGCGCTACAATTGACTGACGGGCAAGAGCGGAACTCAAGCCCATCTGTCGAAAAGTTTCAAACAGCACCGAACCTGCCGGTTTCGGGTATGATCGCTCCCTTTGTTTCATAGCGAACGCTTATACATCCTGGTTATATTTGGGCGCAGTCCGAGGGGTCTCCCTGGATCTTTGAGACAGCATGTTCGAGTGCCGCTGCTACGGCTTCGAGATTTTCAAGCGCCGCTTTGGGGCTGCCAGGAAGATTTATAATAAGGGACCTAGCACGTACTCCAGCCAAACCTCTAGACAGCATTGCATGAGGTGTCTTCAATAGACTCGCTGCCCGCATGGCTTCGGATATTCCTGGGATAAGCCGTGTCACCACAGCCTGAGTAGCCTCGGGTGTTACATCCCTGGGGGCTAGACCAGTCCCACCGGTGGTCAGGATGAGGTCAGCCACCTCATTATCCGACCACTTGATGAGTTGTTCCCTGATGCTACCCTCATCATCCGGGCAAATAGCGCTCTCGACCACTTTCCACGAGAAGGCGTTCACCCTTTTGATAAGGGCCGGACCGGACGCGTCGGGTCTTATCCCTTCCGACGACCGGTCACTGACAGTTAGCACCGCCACACGAAGCATGTTCCAAGGCTCCATGACTGGTCACAGCATCGGTAATTTCCCATGGGATCCCTCTTTGGAAGTCCCTGACCTGCATATCCACAGCTTCCAGTTCCTGTCTCAGATAAACTGCGGCCTTCCATGGATCGACTCTGGACCCACACGTGAAAATATCGATAGCTGCGTAACCATATTCCGGCCACGTATGAATTGTTAAATGTGATTCTGCAATAACAACGACCCCGGAAACTCCCTGAGGGTTAAAGTTCTGAAAAGCTGTTTTCAGAACCGTAGCGCCTGCGACTTCCGCCGCCTGAGCCATGATCCTCTCAAGGTAGCCCATGTCGTCCAACTTCTGCCGATTACAAGAGCAAAGCTCGATCAAGAGATGAATCCCTAAAGCTTTCATAGTCATCCCCCGTACCGAGTGGACCTAATCGCCTCTCGAAAATTCTACGGATATGATAATACTGCTCCAGCTACACTCATGTTGAAGCACAACGAGTGAGCAGGCGCCAACACTTGAGTTTTCGGCCTTTACCAGTTCAAAAAACCGGCGCCGCAGCTCAAAAGCCGATTCAGAGGAACAGATGTTCCTCCAACCCAGTGGGTCTAGGACCTCAACCTTACGAGGAGAAGATCTAGGATCTCCCCACTCAGGCTAATTCCTCCGGCGAACGATGTTTTATGCTTTGAAACAAAAGAACCAGAACGGACGGCCGCAGAGAGGTGGGCACTTTCTACAACTATCGGAAGATATTCTCTTTTTACGAAAATCGTCCTGTTCATTGGGCCGTCCTGTTTTTGTGACGTGTAAACACATCTTAAACTACGATTTATGCCGTTTCGCTATGTCACTTGTCAAGCAAAAAATTGGTCATTCCAAATCTTTTAATCAATCTAGTCATTGGATGAAGAAGGTCAAACAAATCCGTGTCATTTTAGCCTTTCAGGTCAACATTTGTTCGGGCTCCAGCCTCATTTTGTTTACGTGAAGGTCTGAGACGAACATAGCATCTTGGACATCTCGTAGATCGCGGAGAAACCTTATGCCTGCATTTCCAACAGAATCTCGGGACTTCTTCGTCGGATTCATCCAGTTCAATCCCACATCGGGGGCATCTGGTGGCCGATTCAGGAGCAAAAGCCTCACAATCGGGGCAAATTATCAACAGCGCGTTTCCAAGATCCAGGTAAGGGGACAGTTTACGCAAGTTATTGGCCAGAATGACGACTATAGCGAGCATGAGGCCAAGAAACGGAACAAGGGTAATTCCAGCTTTATGAGGGGCCAATACGACAATCATGTTGTAGATACCGTGAAAGAGTACAGATAGAACAAAGCCTCTCACAACCAGCAATGTTTCACCTGAATGAACGAATCGGGCTACGCCCAGTGAATATCCCCAAAATGCTGAGAACAGAAGGTGCGCGGGAGTCGCGTAAAACATTCGTGACCATATTATGGAAGGCCCCAGTTTTAATATGTACATAGCGTTTTCTACCACGACAAAGCCCAATGCGGCGGTGAAAGCGTATGTTAGGCCATCTATCGGAGATCGGAAATCGGACCGCCTGTATGCGCCGACCCAAACCGCCAGCAATTTGAAAAATTCTTCCGCTGGGGCAATCATCAGAAAGCTGGCCGTCAATGACTCCTCAATCGTCGGCTTGTTTATGGTGGCGTCCAGTAACTGCTCCAACAAAGCTGTTGGGATGGTAAAAGTCGCAGCCCACACGAAAACGCGGAATATACTTTCGAAGGATTGTGTCTCATCCCGATTCAC
>JACWAG010000224.1 GCA_014874425.1 Syntrophaceae bacterium
GAACATCGCTCCACCCCTCAGAAACTGTCGGAAACAACTCAGGCAGATTCCCATAAGAAGTATATTTGGGGTGTACCTGCTGGAACAGCGTTGAGAAAAGACAAGTCCATACCTGTATCTGAAACACTAACAGAGAAGCCTCGACCCACCGTTGAGTTTCCCCATTCTACAAAATTCAACTGGGGCATTGACGCAGATAAGTAACACCTAGAATATTTGATGTAGATTTAGCGCCTGTCGGCCTGGCAAAATTCTCGACTGAATTCAGGCAGCCACATTTGTCAAATGTGGCTTTTTTGTTCCCTTGCGCAAATATCGGTAATGGTTTTTCGGACCCATTTGGACGTGAGGATCAGGGCCGGTAGGAAAACGAGGTCCCCGAAAAGACCGAGAGTAATAGCTGAACATCCAAGTATCCCAAAGAAAACTACAGGTCTAAAAGGCGACGCCGCCAATGCAAGAAATCCCAACAACGTTACTACAGACCATGACGCTATCTGTCGGGCGGTAAAACGGTATGCCCGAAAGACATTTTCTTCGACTGAAACACCCGGATTGAATGTTATATCTCGTTTCAACTGAGTCAGATAATGAATGGTGTTATCAACAGCCAGACCAATTGCGACCGTGGCGGCAAATACGGTGACCATGTCCAAGGATATCCCGAACCACCCCATGAGACCAAATACGGCCGCCACCGGGGGGATATTGGGTATAAGGCAGATCAGACCTAAAACGAACGAACGCAGTTGAATCATCATAAGCACAGTGATCAGAATGGCAGCAAGAAACATTGATTCTACCTGATCCCGTATTAAAGTCTCTGTCTGGGACGCGACCAGAACAAGTTCGCCCGTCACTGTCGCTTTTGCGCTCCCTGCCATTACCTCGTTTGCTATGGTTTGAATCTGCGAAATAGTTTCGTCAATCGGTTTGTTGGATGCATTGTTTATCAGAATGGAAATCCGCGCCTTGTCAAAATTATCGTTGATATATCTCTGAGTTACCTTTTTCCCTCCTTCACTCAACGAAGTCATAAAAAGAAGTTGAGGGATCAGATTAGGGTCGGAATAAATGTCTCCATGCTTGGCTGATCCACCTTGGATTATCCTGCTTAAGTAAACCAGGACACTTGCGTAAGAATCTGTGGATATCACATTTGGCACGAGCCTGATGCGTTTCTCCAGTTCGTTGATTTTCTTCCACATTTCTGGTTTTTTAAAGTCATTTGGCCCAGCTTCGAGAAAAAGTTCGAGGGTCTGTGCAGGGGCAAGGTTCTTTTCAACGAACCTAATATCCTGGACAGTTTTAGTGGATTTGCCCAACATTCTAAAAACCTGCGCGTCACTCTTGATCCTCGGCGAGCCTGCAAGGAGAAATACCGAGAGCGCTACAGCAAATATAACGACCATTCGAGCTCGTTTTGATATGAAAGCTTCGATCTTTTTAAGGGCCTTTTCCAGCCAGTCGACAACAACATCAGTAGATTCCGTTTTATCCAGGGTCTTCATTACGGTGAAAAAGGCTGGGGTTAGGACCATGGCCAGAGCGTAAGCTAGCAGGACCCCTGCAGCCATGATAAATCCAAGTTGCCGTACCATTGGTATGGAACTTATCATAAGCGAACCAAAACCGACCGCAGCCGTGGCCACACACATGAAGCACGGGCTTGCAAGCCAGCGCACGGATTTCTTTAAAGCGTCAATCTTGTTTCGAGTCACCTGATGGAACTGGTGGTAGCGGACAACCATATGAATCACTATTTCAATGGTCGTTATGGGCACAAATCCGAAGGCAAGGGCGGTAGTGGAATTCAATGGAATACCCATGGCGGCCATAAGACCAAGGACCCACAATATACATATTGCAAGAATAAAATTGGTTACCAGCGTGACCAAAAAGCTTTTGAAAACGTATACCGAAACGATAGTGCCAATGAGCATACATAAGACGCCGAACACCACTCCCGTCTGGATGCTGTATTTTACAATCGCCTTTCGAATGAAAGCTGGACCTACTATTCTAAAGTCCTCTACCAACCGGTTTCCTTTGAGTTCCTGATTGACTACACTGACGATATTTTCGTAAACAGTATCTTCGTATTTAATTTTTTCTTTTACTTTTATCGCTATCCCAATGGTCTTGAGATCGGCTGACACCAGGAGGTTAGTCATCGGCAGGGAGCGCCTGATATCTTCCAATGACTTCTTGTCGCCTGGCAAAATCTTCCCGTGAACACGTTCGAACAGGGGAAGGTTACCGAAGGACCCATTTCGCTCCTGAAAGATGCGGAGATTTGTGAGGCTGATCACTTCGGAAACACCGTCAACCTGCTCCAGCGCCCTTGTCAGGGTATCAACCATGTCTAAGGTCTTGGTATTAAATATGCCGTCCTCAGTCTTGATAACCACCAGGGTAAATTCTTCATTACCAAATGTTTTTATGAATCGTTGATATCGATGATACGCCTTGGAAGTGGGGTCTATGCCTGTCTTCAGCGATGGGTCCGTTTTCATTTGCAGGGCATAATATCCGAGGATCACCGATATAACGGCAATTATGGCTACAAGAAGTCTTCGGTAATCAATTATTATGTCGAGATGATTGGGTCTGGAAAGGTCAAGTTTGTCGCCGGAATTGTTCACAAAAAATCTGGTCCTCTTAATTTCTGAGTGTGGTTTGACTCAGTGAGTTTTTCCAATAAGCCACGTATTTTATAAGAAAAGTGTTAAATCGTCAAATTTGCGTGTGTTTATGTGTCTTTATGCCAGCGTAATGAAGTTACAGACATTGATTCAGCCCTTTTACAAGGTAAAACATTAACCCACGCAAGTCACAGGGCGTGTTGATTTGCCACTGATTCCGGTTACTCCATCAAGGCGGCGTCGATCGAAAAAGTTTACTATATGAGAAACGTATTCCTCCGGTTGTTGTTCATACGTATTGTGCCCGCAATTGGGAAGCACAGCAAGTTCCCCTCGGGGCAGATTTCTATAAAATGAGACCCCCTGCTCCACTTCAAAAAGAAAACTCCTGTCTGGATAGAGCACTAGCGTTGGACTATTGATCTGTCTCAGGGTCGGCCTCAGGTCAAAAAGGCCTTTACCGTAAGCGCCACCAAATTGCCGGAATTGATCATGAAAAGGTTTTGTCCTTTCACCGTGCCAGCCTATCAACTTGTTTCTCAGCTCCGGGTCCAGCTCATCAAATGTCCGGGAAAATTTTGACAAATTGAATTCGTGCATAGTAACTGAGCTGTAGCAGAGAGTGCTTGATATGACTATGCTTCTGACACGATCGGGATATTTTGCCGCGTAATCAGCGGCAACCACCCCTCCTTCGCATTGACCTACCACATCAAATGAATCTACACCAAGCCAGTCTCGGAAAGATTCCAGTTCCATCACACTTTCAGGACGGAATTGATCGCTTACATAGAAATCCATGAAATCCGGACCTTCATCTGATTGTCCGTAGCCTTTCCTGTCATAGCAGATCGGTTTGTATCCGTTTTCTACCAATTTCGGGACAATTTTCCCCCACATTTTGACGCATCCAAAACCATGATGCAGCAGCAAAAGTGGTGTTCCGTGACCATGAATCTCAAAATACAGTTTAATTCCGTTTATCTCGGCAAAAGGCATGATGACAAACCAGCCTCCATTAGTTTAATTGGCTTTTTGATCTTTTTAGTGGTCTCCATAAATCCGCAAGGAACGACGACGACACTTCGGATAGAGTCCTCGAGCAGATCAATTTATTACCCATTTTTCTATTACGTTGTTTAAAGGGCTGTAAGTATATCCAAGGGCCTGAGCGACTTTTTCATGTGTAATCAATCCATCGTAAAGGTTCACTCCCTTGGCCAGCCGGTCATCCATTAGCGCCGCCTTTGTAATCCCATTGTCGGCAATCTCCAGCGCAAAAGGCATAGTCACATTTGTTAGAGCGAAAGTAGATGTCCTGGCGACTACTCCGGGCATGTTGGGCACACAGTAATGGATAACCTCATCAACTACGAATGTGGGGTGTTTGTGAGTAGTTGGTGTTGATGTCTCTATGCAGCCCCCCTGATCTATGGCGACATCTACTATGACGGCCCCGGCTTTCATAAGGCCGACCATGTCCCTAGTTACGATTCTGGGCGCTCTAGCGCCTGGAATTAATACCGACCCGATAACTAAATGTGAGTTCAGAACCGAGTACAGGACGTTATCAGGATTCGAAATCATCGTAGTAACCTTGTTTCCAAATATTTCCTCAAGGTAAATCAAACGTCTCTGATCAACATCCAGGACATAAACGTCCGCTCCCAGACCTACAGCGATTGTCGCGGCCGCCATGCCGACTGTGCCGGCTCCCAGGATCGTTACACGGCCTCTTCTCACACCTGGGACACCGCCAAGTAACACCCCGCGACCTCCCTGTGTTTTTTCAAGAAAATGCGCCCCCACTTGTACAGACATTTTGCCGGCTACTTCGCTCATAGGCACAAGAAGAGGCAAAAAACCATCGTGAGTCTGAATGGTCTCGTAAGCCACAGCTATAATACGCGCATTGAGGAGCGCTTCTGTAAGTTGCGGCGCGGGAGCGAGATGCAGGTACGCGTAGAGTATCTGGCCCTTATGAAATAAAGGATATTCGCTAGGTTGAGGTTCCTTTACTTTCATGATCATGTGCGAACCCGAATAAACCTCGACGGGGCTATCCACAACTGTGGCCCCTGCTTCAACATATTCTCCGTCGGTTAGCCTACAGCCTTCACCGGCGCCCCTTTCTACAATGATTGAATGACCATGATCCTTAAGAGTTCGAACTCCTGAGGGGGTTATTCCTACTCTGTATTCATCTTCTTTGATTTCTTTGGGGATTCCTATGATCATTTTGTGAACTCCATTGTGGCGATTCAATCTTTAGCTTATTCCCAGTTTGGTCATGCGGCGCGCCAGCGCAAAACGGGACATCCCAAGCAAAGCGGCGGCTTCCTGTTTCTTGCCGTTGGCCCGGCTAAGAGTATCATCAATCATGCGCCGCTCAATTTCTTCAATGACTTCATAGATAGAGCGCCCTGGAACAATTTTCTGATTTTCTGAACGTCCTTCTAATCCACCTATACGCAGATGACTAAGACGAACATTATTCCCTTTGGACATGATCAATGACCGTTCCAAAACGTTTCTTAATTCTCTCACATTTCCAGGCCAAGTGTACCTGCAAAGAGCTTTTATGGCCTCTGAGTGTACTTTGGGGACGGTCATAAACTGCATTTCCTTACAAAGGTCAGCTAAGATCTTGCTAGAAATGAGCGGAATGTCTTCCTGGCGTTCCCGTAGAGGCGGCACTCTTATAGCTATCACGTTCAGACGATAGTATAGATCTTTGCGAAAACGACCATCTTTAACCTCTGCCCAGAGATCTCTATTTGTGGCGGCGATTAGCCTCGTGTTGACACTGATACTTTTTTCTCCGCCTAGCCTGGTGAAAGACAACGTATCCAGGAAGGTTAGCAACTTGGCCTGCATCAGGGATGACAGTTCCCCAATCTCATTGAGAAGCAGTGTTCCGCCTTCGGCCAGTTCGAGCATACCTCTTTTTCTGCGAACAGCGTTTGTATAAGCGCCGGGCTCATGGCCAAAAAGCTCCGATTCTGCCAATTCCGACGGGATAGCAGCGCAGTTGATGCAATAAAAAGGGCCACCAGATCTTGAC
>JACWAG010000225.1 GCA_014874425.1 Syntrophaceae bacterium
CAATAGCCGTCTGATTGTCTGTCACGTTGACGGAATCAACCCAACCAAGAAGAGATTTCCCCTTTTTTATAAGTATCTCTGTGTCCGCTCCCTTCGGTGGCCCACATTCTGCCGTAACAACAAATTTCCCGGATTCAAGCGCTTTCTCAAGTAAACTTTCAGTCTTCACGGTTTTTGATCCTCCCTGATCACACGACGTGGTCCTCCTGAATGCGATGTCGACCAGTTAACTGGGGGCACATACTCTCCCAGCCTGTCAAGCTCTCCAATCGCTTCAAGACGCCTGATAATAAGGTCCCAACCACAGGGTATCTCGGGGTCGACTTCACAACGCCCCCCTTTAGAACCGCCACAAGGACCGTTCATGAGCTTTTTCGAGCAACGGGCTACGGGACATACTGCGCCAAAATATCCTAACTTACACTGGCCACAACCAAGGCAATTTTCAATCCAAACCCCTCTCATCTGAGTCTCACCAATGAACAGGGTGTTGAGGGCCGGAATTATCGGTTTATCTGTATAAACCCGGGCCAGGGCCTGTACACCCGCTCCGCAACCAAGGGAAAGTATAACCTCGTGTTCGGGCACTTGCTCAGCGATACCGTCAATAAAATCATCTACGCACTGTCTGTCCAGGCAAGCCTCTGATATGACTCTTTTCTGACCGTCCTTGAGATATGAAAGTTTTAAAGCGGCGGCCAACAATTGCGTCTCCCGTGCACCTCCGGCGGCGCACTCAGCGACGCACGAATCGCACCCAACAACCAGTATGGAAGAATAACGGTCAATCATCTTCCTGATTTCATCAATCTCTTTTAACTCAGCGACAATCACGGATTTCCTCCTTAATCGACTCTCTCTCGGCCTCGGAAACCATGCCGATAACGCGCGGCTGATTGACCGTATCAATTTATGACACGAGTCGACATAAAAACTGACTAGGATTGTTCCTTAGACTTTTTCTGGAGCTCCCAGCGCTCCAAGAGATTCGAGTTTTAACACAAACTCTTTCAAGAGAGCTTCCAGGGCTTGCTTGCTAACAGGCCAAATACGGACAAACTCAATCCTCTCAGGGGCGATTCCTATTTTTTCGAGCCAATATCTGGCGTAATCAACTCTCTTACGGGACCGCATAGAACCTTCCAAATATTGACAGGCCTGTTCAGCGCACGCTAAAACTAGCGCTCCTCGCGCGCCGGATGCAAGAGTCTTTAAAAGAAAATGGGCTTCAATTTTTCCTGAACAAGGTATGGACACGAGATTTAAATCAGGCCATGCCTTCAAAAATTCCTTTTGTCCGCCTTCCGGAAACAGGCGAAGGTTACAACAATGAAAGACAACGATTTTGTTACTCGGTATATCCATATGCACTCTATTCGATCCCTATATAATTAATGCGCGAATTTTGATAATGCCACGGTTAGAGGGCGCAATTCAAGAAAATTTAAATCAAATCGAGTCAAAATCACGACGCGACTGACCGATTTCTGACCTGATTTAGTTCAGCTAACAGCCAAAAAGGTTTTGTAGTTCAGAACTGACGTTCTTTTGTCGTGAGCGAATTACCGGCTTGCATCATCGCGCTTTGCAATTGCCTCAAAGATGGCAAGCATTCGAGCGTGATTAGCTTCTATGGAATATTGCGACGCTGTGTTTTGAGCCGCAAGAGATGCCTCTCTCAGAAAGCCTGGGTCCAAAAACCTTTTCATGGATACTGCCATCGTTTCAACATCTCTCGGGTCATCCAAGACTGAGCCGTCGACCCGATCCGTAACAACCCCAGACGCGCCATTATCAACAGTGGTAATTGCGGGGAGACCACAGGCCATAGCTTCAAAAACTACTAGCGAACAGGCGTCATAGAATGTGGGCAATACGAAAACATTACAAGCCTCATAATAGTGTTCTGGTTCTTTTGTCGGGCCTCTAAACACTAATGTTGTTTCGAGCCGCAGATTCCGTATTAATCGCCGTAGAGCAGGTGAGGGGGTCGAACCGACAACAACAACACCGAATTTCTCTTCCCCGACACTATCCTTGAGTTTAGCGGCGGCTTCAATCAAATATCTGACACCCTTTTTTCTGAAATCATAGGCCATAAAAAGGAAAAGGACCTCATGAGAAAATCCAAGAGCGCTCCTGAAATCTTGAATTTGCTTCCTTCCCAAACGTCCGGCGAACCTATGCAGGTTAACCCCGTTGTAAATCAAATGGATTTGGCTTGTTTCCAGGTGGTACCGCTTGCACATGTCATTTCTCACCATATCGGATATAGCGATAATGGCTGGCATGGGGCTTTTTCGGAAAGGCGCACTCTCAATCCAGGCTCTGGCAAGACTTTTCGGCGACACAAAAGTCAAAATCGTCTTTACAAGCCGAACCAGTGGGTTTCTCTCTGCACGAATCTTTCGGAGGCTGCTGGTAAAATGAACTCCACCGTGGCTTTGATAGACATTCATCTCTATCGTGTTACCAAATCCTACAACAACATCCATGTCCAATTTTCTTACAAGGTCCCGGTGACTCAACGCGAAATGCAATATCCTAAGAGAAGGTGGGACCAGGTTAGGAGCGCGTGGAATTTGATGAAAAACAGCCCCGGGCGGATTTCCATCCCAAGACTGGCCAATCAGATGGACTTCCCACCCGTTATTTTGAAGGGTTTCCGCTAACTCTACAGCGTATGATTCCGCGCCACCCGAGAAACGACTAAACTTTTCAAGCGATAAAGCAATTTTCTTCATATTGGATTTTCTAAGAATCTGGATGCTCTTGATTACTTTTCAAGCTGTATTCCCAGACCTTCGCGTGTTTCAGAAAGACATAGAACGCGCTGTTCACGGCAATAACCAGCCCTTGCGGTCCATCAAGGACACCAAGCTTCCAAATAGCACATTCAAAGAATTTCGCAACTGCGTGAAAAAGCCCAAGCGCCAGGTAAAACCGCGGAAACCGGGATTTCTTTTGATTCGCGAAAGTGGATGAAAATGTATTAACAGTGCGTATCTGGTCCGATATGTCACGATAAACGAAGTGCAATATAGGCTTTTTAAGGAGCTTCACAGTTCCATAAACTTCAAGCTTCTCATGTAAGGCCACACCAACCCAACAAGCGGCGCCACGGCGAACTAAACGAACTTTCCTGTCAGGGAACCATCCTCCGTGATAAATCCACTTATCGAGATACCAACTCAAACGCGGGAAAGAAAATCCAACAGCTTGATCGGTGGTCTCCATCGTCAAAGCATCCAGAATTTCAACCCGTGTCTCATCCGGTATGATTTCGTCGGCGTCAAGCGAGAGGACCCAGTCGCAGGAAGCGTTTTGCATAGCGAACTGCTTTTGTCGAGCATAACCGAGCCATTTCTGGTGAAAGGTCTTTGCGCCGTATGACCTGCAGATCTCCAAAGTCCTGTCTGAACTTCCAGAATCGACAATCACAATTTCATCTGCGAATGAAACGCTATCAAGGAGGTTCCCGATGCGATCCTCTTCATTCTTGGTAATGATGACGACACTAAGGCTGGCCCGTTTGGATAAATTGTTACGAGGAGGAGAAGACAGCGTCATCTGATAGTCCCAAGCAAAGCGATGGAGCTACATGGAAATAAGAGTAGCCATCGTTTGAAAACATCGATAGGCGGGAACATTTCGGGGCAAGCCTTGAGACAAATGTGAGTTAACATAATATATCTTATCGGACATTGTTGAAACATGTGACTGTTATTAAGATCGTCTCAAACCTTTATGGTGTTCCGTTTGGAAACAATTCCACAGCCTTCTTAATGTCGGAAACTTTGAATATAAATAAAGCGCATTCGCTATCTGAAAATCCTGACCCATAGGTATAGGAAATATTGACCCCAGCGTCCCCGAATGACTTTGAAACCTTGTTGAGGAGACCCGGCTTGTTATCCAGAACCATCCCGATAACTTCCTCGGCTTTAACCTTATATCCGGCCTTATTCAGTGATTCCAAAGCCTTGTCGGGATTGTCCGTAATAAGTCGGATCATGGAGTATTTTGCGGATTCCTTTAGTATCGCTTCATAGTAATCACGTGGAGCGACTCGCCGGCCAGTCTGGCTCCTTACGTCATACAGCGCGAGCAAATACTCATTTGCGTCTTGAATGCTCATTGCCTGGACATTGATATGATCCCGTTTCAGGACATCTGTAAGTTTGGCCAGCTCACCGGGCGCATCAGCCAGCATAACCTCCAACTGTTTCTTTATAGGCATGACAAGCTCCACAATTTTTCAGTCTACTTTACCTTATTATGCAATAGTTCCTCTTCCAAAGAAAACCTTTTCATAATAAACGAGCAAACATCCAAGTTGGCCGGGAAATATTGCACATGTCTTTTTGCTTTCGGCTTGTTCAACGCGTCGGTATTCGCTGCTGCGATCTTGCATCTATCAACTGATTACACAATATGCGGAGCCTTTGGATGAGAATCAAGTCTGGACAAGAAATTCTCAGAAGCCCCACAATTTTACGGCCTCTATTGTTTCATATGCCTGATAAATGATAAATCCGTAATACGGAACTTCTCAAACGGTAAAATCTTCAACATAATGGCGTGGATTTCGGTTCTTGTTTTAATCGCATTGACTCTCGGTACAATTGGACTAACCCTAGTACAAGGACTTGGCCATTTAAGCTCACCACTACTGCTCACCACACCATGCTAGATTATAATTTAAGCAAAAACAGTATATTATATTAATTACTTAAAGTATTTTATTGACTTTTGATCAGAATTATCTTATATTCCTGAACTGTGAGAACGTGATTTGGCTTTTGCCAAATTGTCCTCATTTGGACCTCTGCCCGGGTGGAC
>JACWAG010000226.1 GCA_014874425.1 Syntrophaceae bacterium
GAGACAGTTCCTAGACCTCCCGCCAAAATAAATGCGGTAAAATCAAAACTGTTTTTTGGCATGAACAAATACTTAAATAGTCCGGGCTCACTATGAATTAATTTTTTTACAATCACAGTTTGGGTTTGGTTTGACAGGGACAACGTGAAACTGGTTTTTCCAAACATCAATCACAAGTATACCGGGAATAGCGCTTTCGATGTCCCCCACCATAACCTTAAAGGCTTCCGTCACCTGAACAGACGCTACCAAAGACGCTACCGAGGAGAGTACGCCTACAGTGGCCGCCTTGGCATGTCCGACAATACTCGAAGGGTCGGGCCATATGCAGCGCAAACAGGGGGTCCTTCCCGGAATGATCGTCATCACATTACCTACAGTCTCTACAGCGCCGCCGAATATATATGGTATTTTAAGATCGACAATAGCATCGTTCACAATGAACCTGGTTTCTGAATTGTCCAGCGCATCCACTACTAGGTCAATTCCATCCAGCAAACGATAAATGTTTGTTTTAGCTATCTCCTCATTTATCGCGTCAATCTCGACATTTGACGCCACCGACAGCAGATTGATGCGGGCGGCGTGCGCTTTGGGAATCCCTAGCGAAACATCGATCTCATTGTAGAGTATTTGTCGGTGGAGATTGTGTAACTCCGGAGCGTCTTTATCAACAATTCTCAGAAAACCGACACCTGCCCTAGCCATGAGAATACAAATCGTTGATCCCAAAGCTCCGAGTCCGGCAACAAGTACACGAGCTTTTTGTATCTTGTCCTGACCGGTTTGCCCAACCACCTCCAACAGAATATGTCGACTATAACGATCCGGTGTATCCTGCATTTGAAGCTCAGTAGTCATAAAGGTGGTTAGGAGGCTTTTCCAGGTCTTCCCACACAATTCCAAGCCTATCAAGGAAACATGGTCCGAGCCACCCGAACAGGCTTCGCTAGCGAGTGTGGCTATCCTCGAGTCCTTTAAGAATCTAAACTACATATATAAAATATGTCAACGTCAAAGCAAGAAACTATATCAACTGACTACAGACAAAATGACGCAACAGTCACTAGCTTTAGCTTAATATTTCAAATGTTTGAGCACGAATTGAATTTTGCCGGATAGATTTTGGAACAAGCGTATGCTATAAAATGGTCAGCTTGGAATTCGAGAGACCCCTGGATAATGAGATCGTACTTTCGCATAGTAGCTTTAATATTTTTTGCGCATTTGGGGTTTAGCGCATTTGATTGTGTAGAACCACAGGACTTCCCATACCTGGCGCCGGTAGCCCCTGAGTTTGATGGGGGCGCGCAGATGAGAGGACCAGGAAAATCGCAGCCGCAAACAGGGATTGGGAAAATCGCCCCAGTTACCCCTGAGACCATGAAGAATTTTGGTTTCGGGCCTTCGACCGAAAGCGCTGAAGAGCAAGTCGTATCAAATCCACCCGCTACCTCAAACTATTATCCTAATCCCACGGCAAACGGAGCAAACCGGGCCCACACTCCACCCCGGTCGACAGTCAGGAGAGAACCGGCCCCAGTGGGCGCACCGACGCGCCAGATCCCATCTGTTCAGCAACAGCAACAAATTGATTGTTCCCAGTATCCCAGGTTGATAGCAAGCGCACGGTCAGAAGCGGAAATGCAGATTACGGCCCGATATTACCTTACTTGTCTCTTAAAACAAGGTTGGCTCATGGAAAATGCCCGGACACAAGTTATTCAAACAGTTGAAGCCGCAGTTAGGGGCAATCGTTAATCACGACAACCGGCCCAGATCATTTAAATCACTTCCGTCTCATTCTAAAGTTGATCCAAATATAATATGTGGTTACACCGACCAATATGAGCCAAACCAGTATCAGTCCAGTCAATTCTTTCTGATTGAAAATACCGGTCCAAACAAACCAGATGATCCCGGCCGTCCAGATAAGAATCCATAGTAATCCGTAATATGGACTCTTTATTTTTTTCATCCGAAGATTCCTTTAAGAAATGTTAGTTTTGACAATAGTTACTTTTCTAGAATTTAAGATCTCAATCTTGTGGTATTTATTTACCAGGTAGTCATAAATATAGATAGTCGACGCTTTAAAGGTCAACCTGCTGTTTACACGATCATTCGAAAATATGACAAAAAAAGAAAAGGCCTGAATAGATATGGAGTCAAAGTGAATCTCATTTTCATAAATATCAATCATGACGTAGGATATGAGTCTTCTGAAAGCATTCCCATTTCCCTCAGTTATATACTGGCTTTTGCAGAAAAACACGGATCCAAAGGTATAATCCTGGATGATCTTCAAGATCGACCACTAAGCTTGTCGGAACTGGAATCATGGATACAGAAAGTCAAGCCCTCAATTATAGGGTTTACCGCGTATCAAAGCACAATGGAGCGCATCCGGTTTTATGCCCGCCACATAAAATCTAAACACCGGGAAATAATAGTAACACTGGGAGGGCCTCAGATTGTCGGCATGCCTTCCGGGGCCCTTGAAAGTCTGCCTGATGTTGACATTCTTATACATGGTGAAGGCGAAGTTGTATTTCTAAACCTCATAAAGTCGATCGAAAGTGGCGTCGAACTGACTGGTGTAAAAGGGTTAAGCTATCGGAACGGGGAGAAAGTTTTTAGCAATGAGGATTCACCGGACCTCCCGGATGATCTGGACACTTATCCCTCGCCTTATCTGACTGAGATCTTGAATCTTCAGGGAAAAGATACTGCTATCATGCTTTCATCCCGGGGATGCAAACACAACTGTTTATTCTGTATAACTCCGAGCGTCTGCAAAGGACGCATCCGTTATCATTCGGTTGATCGAGTGATTCAGGAAATGGAATTTCTCAGCCAGCTCGGTATAAAGAGATTTTGGTTTGCAGACCCAAATTTCACGGAGAACAAAGCTCGTACTCTACAAATCCTTAATGAAAAAATTAATCGTAATATAACGACACCGTTCTGGCTACAAACCCGATCCGACCTCGTGGATGAGGAGCTGCTCAATGCGCTCAAGACAGCCGGCGCGGATACCATAGCTTTCGGCCTGGAATCTGGCAGCCCTGAAGTGTTGAAAAAGACCAGGAAAGGTATTCTTTTAGAAAAAGTTGAACAAAACATAGCTTATGCTCAACAAATAGGATTGGGAACTGAACTCTTTACAATCTTCGGACTGCCTGGGGAAACGGTTGACGACGCAAGAGCGACGATCAGCTTTGTGAAATCGCTTAATATACCTGTAGAATCAAACTCGGGTTCTCAGCAGATGCAACTTTATTTTGGCTCAGTATACCAAAGTAGATGCGCAGACTATGGTTTCCATCCCTTCAATAGATGGAAACCAAACTATCTTTCGATTGGCGACCAATACGAAACTGATAAAATGAGTTCTCCCGAGATTCGAAAAGTTAGAAACCTTTGGGCCCTAGCCAATGAACAGCTTAACCGGGATGTCTATTACAAACAGAGGGTTTTTGAAATACTGGACTTTCTGTTAAGTTCACGAGAAGACTTACAGGATGAGCTTGATTATTACGTTTATGGCGTCCTCGCTTCAAACGCGATTGAAGAATTTGAATTATTAAAGGAATTTCTAATTGGGTTTAAGGACTTGACAGGGGACCAGGATTCGGTTCAGGAACTTATCTCAGGACTAATTTTATTTCATGAATCGGATGAACCTTCCGGGCCTTCTGACAGAATCATATTTGATTCAAGAAGTTATATTGGCGGGGTCCCGTTTACAGGCATTTCGGGCAAATATTGGGACGTGCTTTTAGGCAGAGGGTTATTACTGCCATCATTTGAAGAAGGATTGCTTGGATTGACAGGAGGGCAGGAAGCACAATTCGAATTCAGTTTTCCAAATGACTATTTTCAGACTGAGTTACAAGATAAAACTGTTGAAATCCGGGCAAAGATTCACAAAATTTTCAAGACAATCCAACCTGAGTCCATAGATGATGTCCTGAGTCTATCTAAACAAAACCATTACGACTTTCCTGACCTGGATTTTCTCCGAACTGAAAATGAAATTCTTTACTATCTTTGTCTCAGAGACGCTGATCCTCAGATATTGTTGAGGACTCCCGGTCATTTTCTGGCGCTGTCCCACATGTTTGCCAAGCTGGGCAAACTCAAAAGAGTGACAGAACTGGCTAATCTACTGTTAGGCAAACCTCATGCTCTTAACGCTATAGCCGATACCTTGGCGGCCTCCGGGAAATTTGATCTGGCGCTCAAATATTATGAGGCAATAGGCGCGGCCGTGCCATCGAGCCTTTTGAAAAGGGTCCGGATTCTTCTCAAAACGGAGCGACCAGCGGAGGCATATGAGCTTTTAAAACGTGCTCCCCATTCACAGGACCTGGACTATCAGGAAGCGCTGTTCGAATGTCTCAAATTTGCCACGCCGGAATCACCGAAACTGTCATCTCTCGGAGACCAAGTGTTAAACTTGAAGGCCCGGGCCGCAATTGAAAGAGAATCTCTACCCAAACCTGGAAAACGATATCCAAAACCGATCGTTCATGGGGCGTCTCGTTTTAATCAGTAAAACGATAAACACACAGGCAAGAATTTTCCAATTCGAGATCACAAAATCTGGAGACAAAAGCATGGTCGAACAAAATGAGAAACTAAAGAAACTCGTCACTTACCACAAAGAAGGCGTTATCGGGTTTATAACACTCAACAGACCGGAAAAACGCAACGCTATGAACGTTGCGTTGTGGGATTCACTGAACGACGCAATAGGAGACGCTGAGAAGGATCCAGAGGCTAGGGTCATAATTGTTAGAGGCGAAGGAAGGTCATTTTGCGCTGGTCTGGATTTGAGTCCTGAAAATGATCTGATTCCGATGATTACAGCTAATCCTTCAGCTAGTCAGAAAGTGACTTTTTACAAAATTGTCAGACGAATACAAGGTTATCATACAAGGTTGGAAAGGTTGTCCCAACCGACTATAGCATGCATCCACGGGCACTGTTTGGGCGCCGGTCTTGAACTTGCCTTATGTTGTGATTTTCGGTTGTGTTCCAGTGAGACACTTTTCGGACTTCCGGAAGCCACACTGGCCATAATCACCGATGTGGGCGGACTTCAGCGTTTACCAAGAGTGATCGGTCAGGGGCACGCCAGGGAAATTGCGTTTCGAGGTCATAGATTTGACGCTCAGCGCTCTCTTGATATCAGCCTCGTAAATTATGTATACCCCGATTACAAGACACTGGAAGCCGAGACCATGAAAATAGCTCAAGAGATAGCCGACAACCCACCTTTGGCCGTACAGGGGGCCAAGGACGTGTTTCTTTATAACAAAAACGTCCCTATTGACCAGGCTCTCGATTTCAATGCGGCTAGATCATCCATGATAATGCCGTCCGAGGACATCTTTGAAGCTTTTGGCGCTTACATACAGAAGAGAAAGGGCAATTTTAAGGGCGCATAGGAGATCCAACAAGAAAATTATAATATTGAACTTTTTTTTGTCATACATTTAACCAGGAGGCCAGATTGATAACTAAACTTTTTGAACCAATAAAAATAGGACCTGTTGAACTCAAAAACCGGGTCGTCATGACTGCGATGCACTTAAACTATTCACCCAATGGTCTGGTTAATGATCAGTTCGTAGATTTTTACACAGCCAGAGCGCTGGGCGGCACGGGCTTGATTGTTGTTGGCGGAGCTGAAATTAATGATCAATCCTCGGGTGTCCCTTTAATGCTTGCCATCAAGGATGATTCATTCGTGCCCGGTTTGAAACGTTTCACAGACGCTATCCATGAAGCCGGAGCAAAGACCGCTGTGCAATTATATATGGCGGGAGCCTATTCTTTCTGCGGCCTTAAGGGTTTGCCTACCTTGGCCCCATCCGAATACACGAGCCTCTTTACGCGTCAAAAGACGACGGCTATGACATTGGACGATATTTATCGAGTTCAGGATGACTTTGTCAAAGCTGCTCAAAGGGCTGAGAAGGCTGGATTCGACGCTGTGGAAGTCCTAGCCTCCGCAGGATATCTGATATGCCAGTTTCTATCTCCCAAAACGAACAAGAGAGAAGATGAATATGGTGGATCATTAGAGAATAGGATGCGTTTTGGCCTCGAGACGATATCCAAAGTTCGGGACGCTGTCAGCAAAAGTACTGCCGTCATTGTCAGGGTAGCAGGCAATGACTTTGTCCCGGGAAGCCATACTAATAGGGAGTCCAGAATATTCGCTGCAGGGGCTGAAAAAGTCGGGGCTGACTGCATTAATGTCACTGGCGGCTGGCACGAAAGCAGGGTCCCTCAAATCACAATGGACCTGCCTCAGGCTGGTTTTGTCTACTTGGCCCGAGGAATCAAGGAGAGCGTAAATCTCCCTGTGATAGCTTGCAACCGAATTAATGATCCGTTTGTCGCCGAAGAGGTCCTGAAGGAAGGTGTAGCCGATTTGGTTGGTGTCGCAAGAGGTTTGATCGCTGACCCTGAATTTGTAAATAAGGCCAAGGACGGTCGGGCGCCTGAAATCAGACGTTGTATAGCCTGTAATCAAAGGTGTTTTGATCATGTTTTTCAGCTCAAGCCTGTGGGCTGCATGGTGAACCCTCGCGCCGGCAAAGAAGCTTCCACTGTTTATGCGCCAGCCTCAGAAAAGAAAAAAGTTCTGATTGCGGGAGCGGGTCCCGCTGGTTGTGAGTTGGCGGTAATCGCTGCAGAAAGGGGCCACCAGGTTATCTTGTGTGATAAAGAAGCTGAAATCGGCGGCCAAGTAAGATGGGCGGCTGAACCAACAGGTAAGCATGATTTCCACTATCTTTTCGATTACTATCGCGCCGTTCTACCGAAATTCGGTGTGGATTTAAGACTTGGCGTCGAAGTCACGCCGGACATTGTTTCCAAAGAGAAGCCGGACGTAGTGGTTGTAGCCACTGGAGCGGCGCCATTCAAGCCACCCATAGACGCTGTGGAAGCCCCCAACGTTTATCAAGCATGGGACGTGCTTAGCGGAAAGGTCCTAACCGGTAAAGATGTAGTCATCGTCGGTGGCGGATCCGTAGGTCTCGAAACCGCTATCTGGCTTGCATCCAAAGGCGCCATCTCACCAGAACAATTATATTTCCTAACATTGCATAACGCTGAGTCAACTGAGGTTCTCCGGGAACTGATGTTAAAGGGGATCAAAAACGTCACAGTAATAGAAATGGCCCGAAAAATGGCACAGGATGTCGGGCCTTCAACTCGATGGGTACTAATGAAAGAGCTTGAGATGAGGGGTATAAAACTGATCACTCAAGCCAAAATGAAAGATATCCAAGAAAATGCCGTCGTTTACACGGACGCTGAAGGAAATGATGTCACTATAAAGAGCGACTCCGTTGTACTGGCCATGGGGTCGCGCCCTGAAAATTCGCTTGTCAAGGTCCTCGAAGACTCAGGTTTCAACGTAATAACTATCGGTGACGCTAATAGATGTGGCAAAATTGGTGACGCCCTTGATGATGGGTTCGCTCTGGCGTGTCGGATTTGACAACTAGAAATGGGGTTGAACTCTTAACCGTTCAGCTCTTGAGTTCTAAAGACAGAAGTTAATACGCCGGTTCTGATTAATGCCCCCCTTTCCGAGTGATTTAATGTAAAGCCCATAAAAAAACTGTAATTAAGAAATTCCTTAATTACAGTTTTCTTACCTTAATGGTTTTGACCCAATTTCAAAGGCTACACAAAAACCAACATCTCTTTTGGGGGGAGAATTGAGAGACATTAGTTTTTCACCTCAGAAGGTGATCAGAACCAATGGTCACAAAGGTGGAAAAGTTTGTTCTGGGAGATTAGGAACGAGCGATGCAGACTATACCCGCAGGGGGATAATTGTGTCAATATAAAAAATGCCCCTTAGTGAAAATAAATGGAACCATTAATGTTCAAGTGGAAACTTTACCTAAAAATAAGCGTCTAGCTAATAAAACACGTTGACCAACATTAATGAAAGGAGCACTCGCTATGACAAGAAAGAATTACTCATTGGTTGTAGGCGCGATGCTGCTAGCTATTCTGTTGACCAATTTTGGTCTATTTGTTGCGCCTGTATTTTCATCCGAAACTGTGGAACAGCAGCGGGCATTATGTATAAGCAAATGTAACGACCCCACCGGAAGCGAGATGTATTTTGGCGGAGGTGGTGAGTTTTATGGCCTCTTGCAACTCCGTGCCATATGCATTTCTAACTGCGAGAAAATGTTTTGGAAAGAGTGGCAGAAGGAAATGGACGATACAGGGGACAACCAGTAGCACATCCATTTAATCATCATCCCTTTCGATCTCGCCAACTACATTGCCGAATTTGTCTCTGATGGTGACCTGTCCGTCACCGTGGCGTGTCTGACTGCCGGCATAATCTCCGTAGCGGTCCCAAAAATCAGTAGTGTCACCATGCTGAGTTGACGAACCAATAACATCACCATAGCGATCTCGGTAAACCTCATCAGCAAAGGCAAAAGCGGGCATCAAGAACAATAATATGATGAAATATTTCATGGCTGTTCACCACTAGGCTCTGTTTCCGACTTCTTTGGTTTAGCAGTCTCAAAACTCAAAAGAGGCTTCCTGAAACAATGCCACAAAGGGCTGTCAATGAACAGAGGCGGCAATATGTGAAGTTTATCACACTCTTGCTGAACCCATGCCCATAATTTTTTATAAACCGTTATTGTGGTGTGTGTGTAGTCTCGGTGTGTAATTATAACTGGGTCCGGTGTCGACTCTAACCCCTCTTTTGGATGGGGCCGCCCCCGTTGTTTCTCCGCCAATACCTATTCAACGACCCAGTTCTAAACAACAAAAAAACAATCCGCCATTAAGTTGCTTTTTACCAGATTGGATTAATGTTACCATCATCAAATCTCATTCATCGGAGGGTACCATGAAGGTCAGACGTTTAATAGGGTTGTTCATAGCCATCGTTTTTGTCCTGACAACGGTGGTTGCTTTCGCTGCCGGAGATAGCTACGTCGTAATCAAGGACAAAAAAGGTGTTTGTAAGGTGATAAAAGCCAAAGAAAAGACACCTTCGACAATAGCAGGTCCGTTCAAGACCAAAGAAGAAGCGAAAAAAGCAAAGGGAAAGGAATGTCCCAAGACTTCTAGTAAGCCAAGTAAACCAACTACGTCCCCTAAATCAAGTTATTGATAAAATGCTGTATGTTCTAAGCTCGGCAGGGAGAATATCTTGACTATTAGCCTTAGCGTTCTTCGCTAGGGCTTTTTTGTGGAGCTAAATATAAAGCGCCTATGAAAGGTTTTGTTATGGGTAAGAGGAACATTATCCTGTTACTATTTATTGGTTTGCTTATAGTAGGATTCTTATTGCACAGGCTATTCC
>JACWAG010000227.1 GCA_014874425.1 Syntrophaceae bacterium
GATCCTAGGAATACTGGCCTGCTTATGACACTGATTTGGCTAATCATTATTCCCCTATTTGCTGGAATTGCATCGTGGATTTCGGCTCGCCGTAGCGATTTGTGGCCTCGCTGGATTTCGTTATCCGCTCTCTGCCTGGAAATGTTTATCATTTTATTTTTATGGGTAGACCATACAAATCAAATGGCTTCCGGCAAAATTTCTTTGTGGATAGCCTCTGTCAATTTGAGCTGGGTCCCTCAACTGGGGATCGGGTTTCGGCTCTCCATGGACGGCTTGAGTCTTTTGATGGTCGCCCTGACCTCCTTTCTCGGTTTAGCCGCAGTTCTCTGTTCCTGGACGGAGATTAAGGACAGGGTGGGATTTTTCCACTTCAACCTTATGTTTTGCCTTGCGGGTATAGTAGGTGTGTTTCTCGCCACGGACCTCTTCCTGTTTTACGTTTTCTGGGAAGTGATGCTAATCCCGATGTATTTTCTGATCGGAATCTGGGGTCACGAAAACAGGACCTACGCTTCAGTAAAGTTTTTCATATTTACTCAGGCAGGCGGTCTGTTGATGCTGATGGCGATATTGGGCTTATATTTCGGTCACGGACAAAATTCTGGCGTATATACCTTCAATTATTTTGAGCTATTAGGAACCTCCCTTCCTGCTTGGTCGTCTCTGCTATTAATGTTGGGTTTTTTTGCGGCTTTCGCTGTGAAACTTCCCGCCGTTCCTTTTCACACATGGTTGCCTGATGCGCACACAGAAGCCCCAACCGCAGGAAGTGTAATCCTTGCCGGTCTATTGTTAAAAACAGGGGCCTATGGACTTATTCGATTTGTTCTACCCCTTTTTCCCGAGGCGGCGCACGTCATGGCGCCGGTAGCCATGGCGATGGGGGTGGTCGGTATAATTTATGGGGCATTGTTGGCGTTTGCCCAAACGGATTTAAAGAGGCTTGTGGCTTATACGAGTGTTAGCCATCTCGGTTTCGTGCTTCTGGGCGTGTTCGCTTTTGATGAATTCGCGTTACAAGGCGCTGTAATGCAAATGATATGTCATGGAATAAGCACAGGGGCGTTGTTCATTCTCGTCGGTATGCTTCAGGAGCGAATCGGCACACGTGATCTTACTCGTATGGGAGGTCTATGGACGTCAATTCCACGGATAAGCGGAGTTGCGCTGGTTTTTGCTCTTGCTTCTCTCGGACTTCCGGGATTGGGGAATTTTGTTGGGGAATTTCTTGTTCTGTTGGGCGTTTACAGAGTAAGCCCATGGATGACCGTTCCTGCGGCCTTTGGTCTTGTGCTGGCGGTTATTTACTCATTAAGGATGGTAGGAAAGGCCTTTTATGGTCGTGCGGATGAGAAAAGGCGAATTCAGGATATTTGGCCCAGAGAGGCTTCGCTTATGGCAGGAATGATCCTGATAATTCTGTGGCTGGGTTTGTTTCCTCAAACTGTGATAAACACCGCTGGACCGGCTTTAACGGCAATACAGGAGAGAGTCGGCGCAGCGTTAACTGAAAATAATAGTAATAATAGAACCGTTTTCACTGACATTTGGGCACACTCTCAAAGGTCAAAGGGAGTAGATTAATCAGATGAAAGTCGCTGAATTGCTCCCATTATTGCCCATCCTGATGATCTCAGGCGCCGTTATATTAAATTTAATTGCAATCTCGTTTTTCAGGAATCATTTTCTGACCGCCGCATTAACCAGCGCAGGTTTGATAGCGGCTTTGCTTTCAACTGCAGCGGTTTATTCCTTTGCCCCACAACAAGTAACGCCCCTAATCATTGTTGACGGTTACTCGATTTTCTTCATGGCCCTTATTTTTGGAACGGCGTTGTTAGTGACTCTGCTGTCTTATCGCTACCTGGAACTGCTGGACGAGAACCGGGAGGAATATTATCTCCTACTTCTATTAGCGACGTTGGGCTCGGCGGTAATAGTAGCAAGCAGTCACTTCGCTTCGTTTTTCCTTGGTCTGGAAATCCTCAGTGTTTCTTTGTATGCGCTGATTGCGTATGACCGCAATGGTCCTATGGGGATAGAGGCCGGCATCAAGTATCTCGTGCTGGCAGCCACATCTGACGCTTTCCTGCTTTTTGGAATTGCGCTCATATATGCGGGTACCGGCTCTTTGGAATTTGCTGTGATCGCTAAGACGATAGGAACGGTCCACGTGAGTCTTTTGCTCACAGGGACAGGCATGTTGATAGTAGGCCTTGGTTTCAAACTTTCTCTAGTACCTTTTCATATGTGGACGCCTGATGTTTACGAGGGAGCGCCAGCTCCTATTAGCGCATTCCTGGCTTCGATTTCCAAGGGGGCTGTTTTTGCTCTTATGCTGCGTTACTTCAACATGGTAGATATTCACTCGAGCAGTTCTCTTGTCCTGGCGTTCACCGTCATTGCCGTAGCCTCGATGTTTGGAGGAAATCTGCTAGCCCTAATGCAGAACCGCGTCAAGAGGATATTGGCATATTCCTCGATCGCGCATTTCGGGTATTTACTTACAGCATTTCTGGCTGGTGGCGCTCTGGCTGCTCCTGCTGTGAGTTATTATCTTTTGGCTTATTTTGTGACCATTTTGGGAGCTTTTGGCGTGATAACCATGTTGTCAGGGATTGAAGGAGAACCTGACCTTCTGGATTCTTATAGAGGCATGTTTTGGACGCGACCGTTGTTGGGCGCAGTCTTTACAGTTATGCTGCTGTCATTAGCTGGAATCCCGCTTACAGCCGGTTTCGTTGGCAAGTTTTATGTCATGGCGGCAGGGATTAGTTCGCATCTGTGGTTGTTGGTTATATCGCTAGTTGTGAGTAGTCTGATTGGGTTATTTTACTATCTGCGAATTATTGCGACTATGTTTTCAAAGGATTTGGGAAATCTTCGGTCTGGCGGCCCAGATCTAACGGGAAGTATCGCGGCGGGGCTCGCCCTAGCGCTTCTCACTCTATTGCTCGTGTTCTTAGGTACTTATCCTGCTCCACTAATAGAAATCATCGACAAAATGGTATCAAGTTTAACATAAACGCTCGACAACATAATCCAGACTTCAGTAGAACGACGCATGTTGGCCGATTAAGGGACCCTCTGTCGAACGTAGTACACGGGGACGGTCCATGGTCCATTGTTAAGACTGCAAGCGAGATTCATAGTGGTAAACCGGTCCATCAATTGAATGACAGTGAATTCGAGTTCTTCTTTAATCATTCGCCCATCCATCGAGAGAAAA
>JACWAG010000228.1 GCA_014874425.1 Syntrophaceae bacterium
CAACACAACCTGGGTAGGCAAACTGACTTCACCAATCTCGTCCAGAAAAATAGCGCCACCGTCAGCCTGCTCGAACCTACCCTTTTTCGCCCTTATGGCTCCTGTAAAAGCGCCCTTTTCATGGCCAAACAATTCTGACTGTAAAAGTGTTTCCGCATATGCGGCGCAATTTACGACAACAAAAGGCCCCTCTTTGCGAAGACTTTGTTCATGAATGGCTTTTGCCACAACCTCTTTACCAGTCCCGGATTCACCTTGAATAAGGACATTCGAGTCGGAGCCTGATATGTCGAGAATGAGATCACAAATGGCCCTCATCTTTTGGGAATGGCCAAGAAGATTCTCAAGTTTTTGAGCCAACGTTTGGGTCAGTCGACGATTCTCGTGACGCTCGTGCTTGAGGTTTTGATAAAGCCTTCTGATACGCATCATAGCGTTTACGCGCGCGATAAGCTCATCCGGCTCGAATGGTTTTGTCAGGTAATCGTCGCCCCCGCTGTTCAAGCCCTGTATTTTGAATTCCAATGTATCGTGAACGGTGAATATTATTATGGGGATGTACTGAAATTCGGGATGGGCCTTGAGTTTTGAAGCCATCTCAAGTCCATCCATTCCCGGCAGATTAACATCGAGCAAAATTAAATCAGGCCCTGAATCATCAACATTCTCAAGAAATTTAAGCGCCTGCTCAGCAGACTCGACCAAGGCCGCCCTGAAACCCGAACCCATTAAAAGCTCTCTCGTAAACGGACCGTTAAATGGGTCATCCTCAACGACTAGAACGTGTCCCAGGTTAGAATCGTCATTCATAGCGCATCACTTGACAAAATGGTAGGCCAGTCCATGAGCCGCAGCTACCAGGGTAGACTCCTGATTGCGAACTTCAATGTTCCAAAGGCTAATTCTCTTCCGGATATCTATAGGTTTAGCTTCTGCCGTGACAGTGTCCCCAGCCTTGGTCCCCTCGAAGTAATTAATTTTCATCTCCGCGCCAAATGCCATGTAGCCTCGGGAATTACATGCAATTGCAAAAGCTTGATCAGCAAGAGAGAAAATGACTCCTCCGTGAGCCCTCGCCTCCGAATTGCAATACTCGGGTTTTAGTTTAAGGCTCACCCTTGAATACGAATCCCCAGCTTCCTCAACAACTATACCAAGCATGCGCGAGAACGGGTCGCCTCCCACAACTTCTACCGAATATCTTACAGGTTCGGCTTTCCGATCAATGATTGGTTTATGCTCTTTCAATTTTTATTTAACCCCCGAACTTATTGGATCACAGTCTCGTCCGCCTAGGTAAAAACAGCGGTTACCACATGACTTTCCTGGTCTTTGCGGCCCCCCTGTCTCTCGCTTGAGAAACCGGCGTCGGGGCTGCGCTTGGATTCCTGACTATCCGGTTGTGAGTCCTCACTATATCCAGAAAATTTCTAAGTAATATTCCACCATCAGGCCGGGAGTTCATATAATACTCAGTGTGGGCCTGAACACCGTAAGCAGGTCTTGTAGGATGCCTAATTATTTGATACGGACACATCTTGTTTTCCGCAAGCGCAATAAAACCTTTTGGTAATCTTTTCACCTCATCGTAATGGCTCTCGACCAAATTCAGGGACTTGCCCATACCCAGAAAAAGCGGGTCTCTATGGAGAACATAAACGTCACGCCTCCCCTTTTCAGTGGGGTTATGTCCATAAGGAAAGCAATCATCTTCCCCTCCCCTAATAGGCCCAACCTTACCGCCGAAAGCCAGCGCCAGCGCCTGATGGCCTCCACAAATTCCCACTACTGGAATCTGCATGTCTTCAACTATGACCCGCAACGCTTTAAAGAAATTGTCAAGATCTTGGCCGTTCTTTCCCCTATATTTACACCACGGAATCCCATTCGGACTCAACGCTAGAAAACTGGGTCTTAACTTTTTCATATTCTCAACAGTTATTTCCGCATACGGCAGAATTATCCCTCTACCTTCCGCTCCGAGACGCTCCAGCGTTTCCTGAACAATTACAGCCTGTTTGGATGTCCTACCCGTGAACATGTTCACTACGATCCAAAGCGAAGAAGGCTCTACAATTCCGGATTGTTGAGTATCCTGGATTGGAGCGCCATCCTTAACCAGTTCGGTGGCGCCGCAATTTAAATACCCAAATCCCACGATCAAATTTAACGCGATTAGAAAAGACAGGAATTTCTTCATAAAAGCATTCTCTCAATATTTATTCTGGAATAATAGGAACATAAGCTGTGCCGGATTGGAAATTAAATAGTGATCTCGACGCTCTCTTTTATTTTATGTTAGTGATTCAAGACTGTTAAATATTACTATTAATTGACGCTTAGAGCAATAGCTATAATCTACTTTACTACCGTTCCTGTCCTGCTTCAAGAGAGGTGTTGGGAAGAAGGTTGAAAACTCTGATAGGTCTCAATACTACTGGCCCACTATCGCTTTGTTCGGTTCGGACGAGAACCAGAATCCTATTATTGGAGTCCTGAACACGACAGATCGTATGTGCTGTACAATCCATCTGCAGCTCACTAATGATTTCACCTGTCCCGCTTTCCAGGTAAACCCCAAACGCCAATTTGCGAAGACCTGTATCCGACACTTTTATCTCAGGAATATGTCCTAGAGCTTCACTAAGAGGGATAAGTGACTTTTGTATTTCCTGGATCGACGCGTTCCTGACAAATTGCAGATCATGCGCTGTGTCGATATTGAACTTTCCTGAACCTATCCGCCTGAGCGTGTCGACCCTACCCCCAACTGCCAGACGAGCGCCTATATCCCGTGCCAGAGACCTGGCATACGCTCCTTTTGAACATATGAGATCAATCTTTAGGTTCGGCTGGCTCCAATTTAGTATTGAAAGTTCGAATACTTCAATTTTTCTGATTTC
>JACWAG010000229.1 GCA_014874425.1 Syntrophaceae bacterium
GTCCTTACATTGTCCAGGATCGCGGTCGCTGTCTCAAGCGCAGCTACAATGACCAGGGTAGCGAGAGAAGCCATGATGTACAGCCGTTTCCGGGAAGCTTTTGGCAAGAAGGTTTGTGACTGGCCGCTTGCCGCCGGACAACTGAGGCACATTGAACATGCGGCCCAGAGAACAACCGCAGGCGCATTTAAAGTTTACGATCTTTTCATTGGTTTAGGTAGTCGATTACAGGCGGGACTCGCATCGAAAGAACCGTTGGCAATCAGAAAACAAAGATTCGATTTGAGAGAGCTAATCATATTGCAGAAATTGGTTTCGGCCTATGAGACTACAGATGTGATTCGAAAGGGCATGTCCATATTTGGTGGCCATGGTGTAATAGAAGATTTTTCTTCGATACCAAGACTCTTTAGGGACGCAACCGTCAATGAATTGTGGGAAGGGCCCCGCAATGTGTTGCTGACGCAGGTCTACCGCGATTTGCAACGCGTGTCATCATGGTACTCACCTGACGAATTCGTCGGATCAATTCTACGAGGGGCGCCTCAAAGTGTCATAGACGCTCATGCTTCAAGTCTACGAGATTTTGTCTACGGGCCTTCATTTTTTGAACTTCATCCTGACGCAATTGAACGCTCTGTCTCATGGGAGAATTTTTGCGATACTATTTTCAAGGCTTACCAGGAACAAGCATTAAGCCAAGTCCGCGCCGAATAGATTGTGAACAAAAATGGCATGTAGTTGATGCGCCAACGCATGATTGGTGGATCGCTGTTGAGATTAACGCAAGTCAATGATGGAGGAAGAGCATGAACTTGAATATTGCGGAGACCCTGATTCATCGCGCAAGACTAACCCCTGACGACGAAGGGTTCGTTGGCCCCGATTATCGTTATAGTTTCAAAGAAGTGAACAGGAGAGTCAATCGCTTCGCCTCCTATTTAAAACAGCAAGGAGTCTTACCTGGTGAGAGGGTGGCCTTACTGTGCAAAAACAATGAGCATTTAGCGGTGGCTATTTATGCCGCGGCCAAGACAGGATGTGTCACCGTTGTTCTTAATTGGCGTCTGCAGGTCCAGGAACTGGATTATATTCTAAATAACTGTAAGGCCTCGTTCCTTTTGTATGATGAGGATTTTGAAGGTACCGTAAATCAATTTCGAGACACGATACCAGTGAAGTTTTACGTGCGAAAAGGTGGACAGGGACCGGATCCCGAATTCGAATCAGCGCTTTCTCAGCAACCGGAGTCAGAACCGGTATTGATAGGTGGCGGCGACGATCCGGCAATAATCATGTACACATCCGGCACAACGGGCAAACCTAAAGGCGCCACTTTGACTCACAACAACCTCCTTTGGTCCTCTCTTGGGCTTTCGCACACGCTGGACTGGAACTATAAAGATCGTTTTTTACTGGTGGCCCCCCTTTTTCATATTGGCGGACTTGCTCCGCTTGTCACCAATGTACACAAGGGCGCCACGACAATCTTTGTTCCCAATTTCGATCCAAAAGCTGTATGGGCCACAATAGCTTCGGAAAAAATTACCGGCATGATGTCAGTTCCTTTGATGCTCCAGGCTATGCTTATGGTCGCCAGAACTTCCGATGTGGATTCATCGAGTCTGAGATGGGTGATATGTGGCGCTTCGGCAGTGCCGGAATCTCTCATCCGGGCCTATCTCGAAATTGGTGTCAAGGTTCAGCAAGTATACGGTATCACTGAATTCTCCGGTGGGGTAACATTCTGGTTGCACAACATGCCGTTGGAGAAATGCAGTACGCATGGCAAGCCCATATTCTATGCTCAACTTAAAGTTGTCGATCCGCAAACAGGCGTTGAAAGGAAACCCGGAGATGTCGGTGAAATACTGTGCAAGGGTCCGGTTGTTTTCAAGGGATATTGGGACAATCCCAAGGCTACGAGCGAGGCTGTTGCCGATGACTGGTATCGCTCAGGTGACCTTGGCAAAGTTGACGAAGAGGGTTACTTCACTGTAGTGGATAGGCTTAAAGATATGATTATCAGCGGTGGAGAAAACATATATCCAGCGGAACTTGAGACCGTAATAATGTCGCATCCATCTGTTGCGGAGGTTGCGGTAGTTGGAGTCCCAGACAACAAATGGGGAGAGATCCCGGTGGCTTTTGTGGTGAAGAAGCCTGGCGCCACTGTTGAGTCCGAAGACATCTTACGGCTGTGCAAGGAAAAGCTCGCCTCATTCAAGTGTGTTAGGGAAGTCCGGTTTGAGGATGCTTTACCCAAAAACCCCGTCGGAAAGATACTGAAAAATGTACTGAAAGGCTCAAAATAACTGAAAAACCGGGGTCGATTAACAGGATAGGGGCCATTAGTTTGAGCATTGAGCCTGAGAAAGACCTGATGTTCAAGATATCCCTTTTTTGAAGACATTGGCGACAATGGCGGCGAGTCTAAGGGTGTGTTTTCGGGTGTCTTCAGGAGGGCGACCGGGATAATTTCTAAATGTGATCAGGATTCCATTAAGTGAAGCGAAAAAAGCGTGAGAAAGCAGTCTGACTTCGCCTGTTGCGCCCATACCTACGAAAAGCTCGTCAAAAACATCCAGGAGCTTACGTTCAGCCTTATTGAATTTTTCCAAAGCCTTCTCACCGATTTTTCCGGTAATCATGAAATGCGTCATCATTTCGAAAAAAGCGGAGTGCTCCAATAGATAATTCACAAACGTGGAAGCTATTTGTTCGATTGAGACATCTACGTCAGCTTCTTTAAGGCGTTTGATCTCCTGTCCTATAGTCTGGCCTTCTCTCCACAGGGCTTCTGCAAATAAATCATCGCGATTCGAAAAGTATCTGTAGATCGATGCCGGGGAAAGCCCTGCCTCAGCCGCTATGTCACGCATCCCGACCTTATCAAATGGCGTCTTGGAAAATAGTAGCATTGAAGCGTCAATGATCAGGTTTTTTCGAACTTCTCGCTCACTTTCTCTAATACTAGCCAACACGGCCTTTTTCTGAACCATAAACCACTCCGGTATTCACACCAAATCTAAACATGCCCTTTAGCATTCCAAAAATATCATCGGCCATGCCGCAAACGCTAGATATAAAAAATAGTCTGAATTTCATTCAGAAAATTCAAGTTAAAATCTTCAAGCAATTGCAGGACGAAAGGGTAGCCATATCTCCAGAGATAGATTTTTCTACTTCCGCAATATCATCCGGATACCTCTGCCTGCTTCGGATGGAGGGACCGGACAAATCCTGTGGGAACTGATCTTGGCACAGGATGACGTGCATGATATCTTTGTGTTATATGGAAACATTTTCTACCTGACAGCAGATGGAAGGATACACGCTCCGAGGATTTAAGTCTAAGCCCCTGGTCTGTGCCGGGTGTTTGGATGCGCGAGGAAATCATGA
>JACWAG010000230.1 GCA_014874425.1 Syntrophaceae bacterium
AAGAAGATTTCTAGCCTTGTTCTTTTTTGCCTCAAACTCTTCCCGCCAAACCTCTATCTTCTGAATCGCTTCAAGTTCCCAGGGTAACCAATCTTTCTTGGATCGGCTCCTTATCGATTTCTCCAACTCGTTGGGAATTGGGGGGGTTGACAATTCTTCGTAATGGTGCTCGATTTTTCGGAGGAACTTAAATAGTTGCTTCATGTCTTTTTTGCTGAAAGGCTTGACCGGTTCCGTGTCGCCAAATAGCTCTTTCTTAAGAGAATCACTGTTTTCAACTCTCAGATCTTGAATTAGTTTCTTCAAGTAATTGTAATTCCCGTTAAAATCAGATGTCTCCGGCAAATTTTCGGCGAGGGCGCGGGACGAGCATTGAGGCATGTCTAACTCCTTTAACTTAACCCAAAAAGTTCGAAAAACTTTGTTTTTTTAGAAATCCAGAGAAAGAGGAAATCAAACAATCACTGTCAAGACTAGACCACTATTCAAGGCTCCATAGCACGCGGCGATCAGCCCGTGAAGCGTTCATTCCCTCGTTGAGGGCTCCTATCACTACATTCGCGGCTAGTCAAGAAATTATTAGTTCCAACACTAAAATATTTTTAGTTTATTTGATTTTATTTCGCGTCAACTATTTTGTTCGCGAGACAAAATGGGCTTCTAAGCGCGATTAATTAGAAATATGTTTCATAACCGCGTGATAAGCGCGAAGTGCGCTTCGCGTTCACAGAACACCTTAATTCAGAAAAACAAAAAGTTGAACAATAAATAGCACTCCAGAATGGCAGAATGAATTGAAACGATGAAAGCCCGCGCATCACGCGTCCCGTTTGAAAATGACCCCAAGACTGAAATCATCTTTCAGAACTTCATTAAACGCGCGGCCCAAATCAGTGGGATCGTAATCTTGTGGAAGGGCATGAGTCCATTTTTTAAGGTGTGCCCAGGTCTTGAAGTTTTTGTCGAAGGTGACGCAGGTCGTGTAGATGTGAAAAATGGAAAAGCCGGGGTTACGGATCCCCTCTATAAGGGCCTCCGTAATACCCTTGGGGTCTCCGGCAAAGAGCCTTGCGACAAATGAAGCTCCGTACGCCAATGCCATCAGCGTCGCATTCAGCGGCTTGTCTATGGTACCGTAGGGGCTGGCCTTGGTTTTGGTTCCCATGGGGGACGAGGGAGACGGTTGTCCTTTGGTCAGTCCATAAATTGAATTGTCAAAAAGTAAATAGTTTACGTCAATATTTCTTCGAGCTATATGCGGCAAATGCCCTCCACCGATAGCCAGACCGTCCCCATCACCACCAACGGCGAACACTGTAAGGTTCGGATTGCCTAGTTTGACTCCGGTGGCCGCAGGTAGGGCCCTTCCGTGGACCGTATGGAGACCATACGTTTTAGAAAAAAAAGGGTATCGCCCTGCGCAACCTATTCCGGATACCGTCACTATTTGGGTTAGTGGTATCCCCAAGCTCGATATGCAATCGTTCAATCCTTGATGAATACCAAAATATCCACAACCTGGGCACCAAGTGGGGAGCGAAGCTGATCTGGGCGAAAACCTCCCGGATTTCTGGATTTGATTCACTTGGTCCGCCAATACTCTGGCTGGTGTTTTCATTACGCCAGTACCCCCAACAATTCTTCGATCCTACTTTGAATCGCAGATGGTGGAATTGGCGTCCCTGTAACGAAGTTTAACCGATCCACCGGTTTGGAATCGAGATGAGCTATTAGATTCGCCAGTTGGCCCTCGTAATTGAGTTCTGGAACCAAGACTCGTTTTGATTTGGCCATAAACGCCCCGATAGTTTCTGAATGGTACGGAAATATGGAAGTGACTTTTAAGGCGCCTACTTTGAAGCCGTTTTTTCTAGACTTCTCGACGGCTTCTAAAACTGAGCCAAAAGTAGATCCCCAGCCGATGACCCCAACGTCGAGGTGGTCGCTTGCAAAAAATTCCGCTGGTTTCTCGAGGTCTTTCAAAGCGTACCGGAGCTTCCTGTGACGCTTTTCAGACATCTTTGCATGATTCTCAGGGGAGTAATCCGGGGAGCCTTTTTCCGTATGCTCCAACCCTGTGGCAGTGAAATTGAATCCTTCCATGCCGGGCAGGGCCCTGGGAGAAATCCCGGAAGGAGTGTCAGCATAGCGCTGGTAATGATCCTTGAAAGCCTCGTCTGGAAAAACGTTCCAACTCGCCGCCTGGCCTTCCATGGCTCTAATCAGGGGACGATTTTCAACCCTGTTGTCGAGGAAGAAATCAGTCAATACAATGACCGGGGTTTGATATTTTTCCGCCAATTGGAAGGACCTGATCACAAAATGATAACATTCTTCAACATCAGTTGGCGCTATTACTATTCGGGCGGAATCTCCAGGCCCGCCGAATACTGCGGCGTGAAGGTCGGATTGTTCAGTCTTAGTTGGTAGCCCGGTCGCCGGGCCGCCACGTTGAGCGTCAAGGATGACTGCGGGAATCTCGGCCATTACCCCATGTGTGATCAACTCGGTCATTAACGCGAAACCTGGGCCGCTCGTGGCCGTCATGGACCGCGTCCCAGCGTAAAAACTACCCAAAACCGCCCCTATTGATGATATTTCATCCTCCATTTGAACAACACGCCCTCCACGTTCCGGAAGGTATTTGGCCAGATATTCCATGATGGGGGTCGCCGGTGTGATCGGGTATCCGAAATACAATTTCAATCCAGCGTCAATGGCTGCCATCCCTATCGCTTGATTCCCCGAAAGCATTACCTTTTTAGGATCATGATCTGTTTCAATTTTGGAAAATATGCTCTTGAGGCGATCTGAAAATTTCTCCAATGCGTATTCATAGCCCGCGTCAAAACTTTTGACGTTAATATCTACAACCCTATCTCCCTTGGCTTTAAACTTATCCCTGATCACTTTACGGAAAAGATTCGGGTCCACACCGGTAACTGCCGCAAATCCACCTAGCGCCGTCAGGTTACGACCGCGGGAGGCGCCACTTGCGCCTACAGCGAGTGCGCCAAACGGGATCCCAAAGACTTGGGCGCCCGGCGGTAGTACCGACAGTAGGGAATTATCTTCCGGGACATAGGCTGGGGGGTTGCTGTCAAAAAATACTAGGGAGTGTTCAGCCAGGGAAGGGGTGCGAGATCTGGATTGCTCATCATTTAAGGAAATTAGCGCATGAGTTTTTTCGCCCAGCGCTACGATTTCGTTTGATCCGATCCGTGAATTTGTCACGCAACGACCGAAACCCCTAATTTCCGCCGGATAAGAGTCAAATCCCAGGACCGAAAAGCCTCCATGAGACATTGCTTCATTAATCAGGCCGCCTGCGGCTATAGTTCCGTCACCCGCCATGCCGCAGACTTCAACAGTAAAATCCACTTCGGGCATCTTAAAACTCCGTCCACCATGATGTGTTTATCTTAACGCCACCAACCTCCAGAATACTTTCCGGTTTTACTTGAACTTCGAAGTGTGAACCCGCCAGGTTCAAAGCGGCGATTCTACCTAGAGCAGTGGCGTTTTCATGGCCAATAGAGACCCAATAGTCTCTTAACGCCGGATGATAGACCTGGGCGCAATCACCTGCGGCGTAAACATTTGCGAATCGTGTTTTCAAAAACTCATCAACGAGGATCCCTCGATCAATATCCAGCCCGGTTCGGGCAAGAAAACCAACGTCCGGAACCAATCCGAAAAATGCCCCCAGCACGCCCGTTTCAAGTATTTCACGGTCTGTTTCTACTTCCAGAAGATTTTCTTCCAATTGTGTAATTCGTCTAATTCTCCGGCAATGGACTATTTCAACCCCGCGTTGCTCCAAACGGCCAGTTACAGCTCGATAGATTTCTTCATTTAAGGGAACAGGCCAGAATGCGTCATCGTTGAGGATGAATTTTACGCGTTTATGAAGTTTCAGCAGGGCTTTTGTCAGGCTCAACGAGGTCAAATCTCCGCCTATAATTAGCACTGAATCTACATTGGAGAGTTTCTCAACCCACATTCTGGCGTCAAGCGGAGTTTTAAGGGTCAGCATGATGTCCTGAAACAACTGGAACTGTTCAGGAAGTCTAGGTTTTCCGCCCGTGGCGACTATAAGACCATCGAACGGCACGACTTCCTTGTGGTCGAGAATCACATTACGCTTTGAGAAATCTACGCTGACAACACGTTGTCCGAGACGCAGGTTAATGTCCATTTCGTTGTAGTGGGCATATGAACTGTTATACAAATCTTCTTCTTTAATAAGCCCAGCGATAAAATCCGGCAATAGATGCGCTCTATAACTTCGAAAGGGGTCTTTACTGAATATAGTGATTCTCGATTCAGAGGAATTCTCACGTAAAGCCTTAGCCGCATGATTGGCCGCCGGCCCGTTTCCAATTATCACGAAACGCTTCATGCTCATGCTTTGCTCTCCTGAACTAAAGGTCGCTCTAACAATTCAACCTTTGAGACAGAAATACAATCGACCGGGCAAACCCTTACACACTCACCACAACGGATGCACCTTGAATTATCGATGACCACCGCGTTTACATCCAACCAGTTGGTTGTCTCGACAAGCTCTTTAACAGCGCCGGTTTCATCCAGAAGGACCTGTTTGACAAGCTTGATACAGTCTCTGGGGGCATTGTCTATGCAATATCTGCAATAAATACACTTTGCGACGTCTATCTCGTAATGCAGATAGCACAAATAACACCTTTTCGACTCTTCTTGGGCCTGTTCAGAGGAGTAACCCGACTCAACCTCGACAACTTCTTCATTTAGAAAACGGTCCTTAACAGGAAGTACTGTAGGCATTTCAATTCGCGGAAGCACATCCCAGGAGCGATCCCTGTCAGTGATCCGGAAATCTTGAATCCGCACAGCCCATTCTCTAAAATTTCGTCCAGTAAGATCTTGAGCTATGCGCTCAGCGGCCCTTCTTCCACTAGCTATAGCTTCAATCACTGTGGTCGGGCCTGTAAGGTAGTCGCCAGTGACGTAAAGGCCCGGTGTTGAAGACTGAAAAGTCTTTCTATCCGCCAATAGGACGCCCCGATCATTCTTTTCCCCTGGACTCCCCGTGACCGGCCGGGGGGCCTGTCCAATAGCGACTATCACCGTATCAGCCTCAACGACGAATTCACTTCCCTCAATCGGTTGAACGCGACGGCGACCTCCAGATGTCCTTTCAATTGGGCGTGTCCTCTGGAATTCAATACCTTCAACCTTATCTGATCCAAGAATTTGCTTTGAAAGCGAAAGGGATCTGATCTTGATTCCCTCTCGCTTCGCCTCAAGAATTTCGTCGTGTGTCACCCGAAGGTCTTCCTCAAAACCCCGTATGCAAATACTGACATCTTCAGCTCCCAGCCTGAGGGCGAGACGGGAACAGTCAAAGGCGGTGAAGCCAGCGCCGGTTACGACCACTTTCTTGCCGATTGACTCTTTGTAACCCGCTGCAACATCCATTACGTACTCGAGACCGGGATATACCCCAGCTAGATTCTCGCCTGGAACGCCAAGTTTCATGGATTCGTAACAGCCGGAAGCCACGAGCACGGCGTTGAAGTCCGCCATGATGGTTTCAAGAGAGATATCGACGCCAACATTTACCCCGAGCTTAAGAGAAATCCCAAGACGCAAAACATTCTGAATTTCCTCACTAAGGATGTCACGTGGTAATCGGAAATCGGGGATACCGTATCTGAGCATACCGCCCGGCTCATGGCACGCTTCATAAATGGTGACGTCGAATCCCAGAATGGCAAGATCGTGAGCCGCTGCTAGACCGGCTGGGCCAGATCCCACAATGCAAACGCTTTTCCCGGATGGAGCGAATCTTGGACTGAGGTAAGTGTGGCCGGGCGGTCTGAAATCGGCTGCCGCCCGCTTGATGTGACAGATGTTGACCGGTTTACCCAATTCAGATTCACCGTGCCTGCATTTGAGTTCACATGGTCTCGAGCAGATTCGACCTAGAGTTCCTGGGAAGAGATTAACTATTCTATTGATTTCGTAGGATAGCCCGAATTTGCTCTCGTAAAGCGCTCGGATATAAGCCGGGATGTTGGTGAGGGCTGGGCACGCCGACTGACACGGCACATTCACGGTCATGTAGCGAAAATCCGCTGGATCGGTAGAATAAAGAACATTTGGTCCTTCATGTTCAGTATTCGAGTTTATTGGTCCTTCCGGCGCAAATCCATTTGCCATCATGAGTTCCCTCTTTGAGGCTTTTCAAGTGATAGAACGAAAAGCTGGTAATTGTAGGCATAAAAACATGTCAGAGGCCTGGACAGATTTGTGGTCAACACTGCCTAAAGCTTGCTAATCAAAGTATGTGAAGCATTTTAGAATTAACTCTCATTCTGTTTGTACAAGACGTCAAATTCTCAGTAACTAATTGAACAGTGGAGTCTTGTTAATCAAGGAATCTTGGTTTCTAGAGCTAATTTTAATTTCTCTTTGAGTTCAGTCAAGTCTGAACTCTTAACCACATAGTAGTCTGCGGCCACACTTTTTAGGTCAACCTTGAAGCTTGAATATGCGGAGTTCAGGATCACCGGCAAGTCGTAATAGCGTTTTCTGATTTGTTGGAGCAGATCCAGGCCGTTGAATTCTTTCATTTTAATATCCATAATCACACAATCAGGACATTCTTTTTCAATAACCTCTATCAGTCCATTTCCATCAGGCAAAGTGATGACATCATAACCATCGTCCTGAAGCTCCATTGAATAGAGCATTCTTATGCCTTCTTCATCGTCGACTATAAGAATCTTGGGCATCTGTCAGGCTCCTTTAAAGGATCAGGAAACGTTCTATATTGGTCACAGGTTTTCAAGTTGCGAGGATCTCAGTTAACCCCAACGGTCGAGCAAGTAGGGCTTTGTCTTTTCAAATTGAAGACACTGATCCTCAATAAACTCTTCAACCTGTTGGTTGTTCATAGCCTCAGTCTCAATCACAAACGACAGAGTTTTTCCATAATGTAACGGAATTAGGCCCCTTATGAGTTCCGTTCTATCTAAAGAGGCCCCTTTGTATGCGACGGCGAAATCATAGACAAGTTTGGCCCATAGACCAGTCGGGAATTCAAATCCCATGGCGGGAATGTCCATAACCTCTTCAAGTTTATTAAGATTTTCTCTTTCCAGCGCAGCGGAATAAACATCCCATTTTCCGCGAACACCTGAAACAAATTTGTTCCATAATGCATGTGTGTCTACATCTACTGGCGGTGGCACCTCTATATCGCCAAGTCCAAAACCGAAGACCGCTGTAGGTCTGCTCCATCTGACATCTTTCCAAAAAGAGTCATAATGGAGCATAAGTTCAAAAATGGTCCCGACCACGTCTTCAAATATCAGACCAACTTGAGAATCTATATCTCGGTTCTTGTGAACTTTTGGCCTCCCCATGAAAGACTGAATTATTGAGCCATGTGTTTTGACGGCGTTTGTTGTCATCCAAGCGTCAATTCCAAAATGGGCTATGGCTTCGTTCCATATGTTGGATTCAACAAAAGAACGCGTAACGGCGCCAGAGAACGCCACATCGCCACCTATGGGCTGTCTGACTCGCCTACCGTAAAGTGCCCTGGTTAGTGGGTACGCAATGCTGTTGGTGACTGTAAAGTCATATTTGTGGCGTATGTAAAGTGGAGCGACAAAATCATAGCCGTCGAAAAGAGGCTCTGCGAGGTTTCTGATCCACATCGGCGAAATACTCTTGAGGTCAGCGTCAATTACCACTACAGCCTTTGCTTCAAGCTCCAGCGCTTTTTCAAAAAGGTTTTTTAAATTATTCCCCTTTCCTGTAACGCCTTCTTCGGTTGAGATATAAATCTTGGGTGTTTCTGTCCGAGTTTCCATGAACACATGGTGGGTGTTGTCCGGGGAATTATTATCAACATTTACGATCACCGCGGTTTTTCCGGGATAATGTTTCACAAGACCGCGATCGGCTTGCTGTGTCGGGAAGGATATTAGGTCTGCTTCATTAAGCGAAGGTATTCCCACTACGATTTCGGCGCTCGTAATTCTATTGGGATTATCTTCTACAAATTTCATTTTGAATCCTTTGCTATGGATTTTTGCTGCGCCTGATACTTTTATCAATTGTAACACAAAACGGCTATGCAGGAAATAATGCTGAACGCATCTGAATGCATCAAACTGGAGCCACACAATATTATAATTTGGCAAGATGTGATAATAATCTACGCTCGGATTCTTCAAAGAGGTCTCCCAAGAAGTTGACCGCCAGCAAACTTAAATCAATAATTGAAGGTATGCTTTTTGTCAGCTCAGACCCCATAAACCTTGAATCCATTAGAAAAGCCGTTCCCGAAGCGCCAAAAGATTTGATCAAGACCGTCATTGATGAATTGGAACGTGAGTACTCGGAGAGGGATAGGGGTTTTAATCTGGTAAGAGTTGAGGGAGGGTATCAGTTTCGTTCCCTCCCTGAAATTGCCCCTTGGATACAGGCGCTTAAAGATTTGAAGCCCTGGAGGCTAAGTAGAGCGGCTCTGGAAGCGCTGGCAATTGTCGCCTACAATCAGCCAGTGACCAGAAACAAGATAGAACAGATCAGGGGAGTGGAGAGTTCAAGCTCTATAAAGAACCTGGTGGAACGGGAACTGATTACTGTTATTGGCCGTGATGACATCCCAGGAAGACCGTTGCTGTACGCTACCACCAAAATATTCCTTCAAGTATTTGGGCTCAATGACTTGAGTAGTCTGCCACCATTACCGGACATCGAAGACGTTGAAGACAGTTTACCATAACCAGGATGAAGCCTTACGCAAGAACGATTAATTCAGGCTGCGCCATATTTGATCGCTGTTTTCTCTAATTCCCGGATTTTGTCGCGAATTTCAGCGGCGCTCTCAAATTCAAGATTCTTTGCGGCGGCAAACATCTCTTTGGTCAATTTCTTTATCAGTTTGGGAATCTCATTTGGATGAATCTCCGGGCCGGCTCCGGTCGGCGTAGATTCAACAGTGACATAATCCTGCTCCGCTATTGATGACAATATGTCGTTTATGTCTTTCCTGACGCTTTCAGGGGTGATGTTGTGATCCTGGTTGTACTGTATCTGAACTTTTCTCCGACGACTTGTTTCATCAACGGTCTTCTTTATTGAATTCGTGATCGAATCAGCGTACAGAATTACCAGACCGTCTATATTTCTAGCCGCCCGCCCTGCCGTTTGTATCAAAGACCGTTCAGATCTGAGGAACCCCTCCTTGTCCGCGTCGAGAATTGCCACTAAAGCAACTTCGGGTATATCAAGTCCTTCCCTTAAAAGATTGATTCCCACCAGAACATCAAATTTGCCGAGTCTCAGGTCACGAATAATTTCCATTCTCTCAATAGTGTGGATCTCAGAATGTAAATACGTGACCCTGATTCCCAGGCCTGAATAATATTCAGTGAGATCTTCCGCCATTTTCTTTGTCAGAGTGGTCACCAGGACCCGCTGATGTTTTTCGACCCGCTTTCTGATTTCGTAAAGCAGATCGTCTACCTGATCTGAAGCAGGCCTGATTTCAATTGCAGGATCCGTAAGACCTGTCGGCCTGATGATCTGTTCCACTATATGGCCATCAGCGTTGGACAATTCGAATGGTCCGGGTGTGGCGGAAACAAATATGGCCTGATTGACCAGGACTTCGAATTCGTCAAATGTCAAAGGACGGTTATCCAATGCGCTTGGTAACCGGAAGCCGTATTCGACAAGGGTCTGTTTACGAGAGCGGTCACCTCTAAACATGCCCCGTACTTGAGGTACGCTAACGTGGGATTCATCAATCATAAACAAGGAATCTTTAGGGAAGTATTCGAGCAGGGTAGGTGGTGGCTGACCAGGGGCGCGACCGGTCAAGTAACGTGAATAATTCTCTATCCCGTTGCAGTATCCCATCTCCTTGAGCATCTCCACGTCGAAGCGGGTACGCTCCTCAATCCTTTGCGCTTCAATAAATTGGCCTCGAGACCTAAACAAATCCACACGTTCTTTCATCTCTTCGAGGATCTTGTCCGCTGATTCAATCAAGCGAGATTTTTCGGTGACATAATGGCTCGCCGGATAGATCGCCACTCTTTCCAAACGACGTAAAACCTTGCCACGTAGTGGATCAATTTCGGATATAGTGTCTACGACATCACCGAAAAACTCTATGCGAACAGCGCGATCTTCTTCATACGCGGGGAAAACTTCCACCACATCTCCCCGCACCCTGAAAGTCCCCCGATGGAAGTCAATGTCATTGCGGCTATATTGAATTTCGACCAGTTTCTTGAGTATTTCGTCACGATCGGTTTCTTCTGTTCGTATAAGATGCACAAGCATGTTCTGGTAGGCTTCCGGTGAACCAAGACCATATATACAGGATACGGAACCTACTATAATCACATCGTTTCTTTCAAGAAGAGACCGAGTCGCCGAATGTCTCATTTTGTCTATGGTTTCATTTATGCTCGAGTCCTTCTCAATGTACGTGTCGGATTGCGGAATATAAGCTTCAGGCTGGTAATAATCATAATATGAGACGAAGTATTCAACTGCATTGTGTGGAAAAAGAGCCCTGAATTCGCTGAAGAGTTGCGCAGCGAGTGTCTTGTTGGGGGCTAGAACCAAAGATGCCTTTCCTGTTTGGGCAATCACGTTCGCCATTGTGTAAGTTTTTCCCGAACCAGTCACCCCGAGCAGAACTTGATATCTGGCCCCTGACTGAAGCCCGGACACCAATTCAGCAATTGCTCGTGGTTGGTCGCCCTGTGGCTTGAAATCTGAAACTAATTCAAAGACACCCATTGATTAGGTCCCTAAGATTGAACTCCTTTTTTTATTGAAGACGTGGTTTTAGAATCTTGAAGGATTCATGAATTTCAGAAATTATCTTTTCCAGATTCTTGAAACCCTCAACTCTGTCCGTGATGATCAACTGGAGAAAGCGATCTTCAGTAGCGTAGTATTGATATAGCTGCATAAGCCTGATTCCGCGTTTGTCGGTAAACGCGTAAATCAGATAAGCCTGTGCGCCCTTAATGTTCTTCGAGCTACCCTCTTTTAAAATTTCAGGCTGCTTTGTCTCCAGTTTAAGGTTCTGTTTAAAAGCTTTGATAAATGCGGTCGCGTCAGGAGGCCCCTTCTTGAGCCGATTTTCGATAGATATGTTAATCCTGAAAGTGGCATTTGGGTGATAAATTCGAATTTCATCAGGGTTTGGTTCTTCAACTTTCATTGTAGAGGGAAATTTTATCGAAAATCGTTTTAACGGGTCCGTGTAGGTCTTAAACGCGCTGTTATTGGGAGCGGCTGACAGATTGCCGGATGGAAAAATCGAAACCACAAGAAGCAGGCTTAAAACAATAGACGAGATGTAAAGTCTTCCAGGGCCGGCTTGCGCCGTTTTGTTAACCAACGTCATGATGAAGGTTTCATGCGACATTATATGATTTTCTCACACTAATTCTTTGTAGACCTGTCTTTTAAGTTTCTCAGACCGTGATCTAAGGCTTTAACCGTTCTTCTGATTATCTGCTCAAAACCTCTTGAAACTGTATTCTCAAACCATGGGCCCACTTCAGTTTCCTGAAATTTGGCTAAGGATTCCAGTTCCGGGTCGTTCAACGACCTGTAGGTATAAGCAAAGCACGTTAGGGCTGTTTGATGTAGCGAATCACGCTCGTTCTCAGATGACGTTTTCGGAGAATCCAACCCTGCTCCACTGTCGACTTGGGATTTGGAATGGTCATTCCAACTGGGTGACCCGAGTAAACGGACTATCAGTTTGCGGAACGCCACATTATTCTGGTATACATGTTGGCTATCAATCAACCGCTCAAGGAGCTGAGTTCTATCTTCAGTCAGAGTGGTGATCATTCTTCTTGCTTCACGAATAGCCTTGATGTTGTATGCTGATAAAGAGTCTCCCTGGATTCGTCCGACCTTCCTGCCGACACTGGACTCGTAGAATTTAATTGCTTTATCAAGTTTGTCTGTATCCAAATTCTCAGAAAAAGTTTCTTCGAACACCTTGACCAGTGATTCTGTATTGATTTGCTCCTTCATATGAACATTGAAATTAGACCTGCTTCGATTATCTGGAAACAGGTCGTCCGGGACCGTCATAAGAAGCGCCGCCGTTAAATGATCAAGTTGGCCGCGCAGACCGGATATTCGGATAAGTTTGGTTATCAGAGAGCCCTGGACTTCAGCAATTGATAGGGATTGAGCAATCATGACGATAATTAAAGTTATAGTCGTGCGGAACGCAATGGTAGTTGGCCTCATGGAAGCTGAAAGACTCCATTAAGATCGGGATTTAGAAATCTGGTGGATTTCATTTAGACATAATCTAGAGTTTGTGAAATTCCTCGGGAATCGCTCGTAGTTGTCCATCCTCGCCTACGGCTACCAGTGTAACGGTCGCAGTAACCAGGTAGTCTCGAGGTTGTCCCTTTTTGATGACGATGTGTTTGACTACTATTCTAAAAGTCGTAGTTTTTTCTATCCAGGTCCTTATTGTTAAAGTATCACCCAATCTGGCGGGCGAGTGGTAGGCGATTTCGATCTTGTGGACCATGAACAGGTAGCCACGATTGTGGTAATCGACGATACTCGTTCCAAGGCGATCGGAAACAAACTCGGAACGGGCTCGTTCCAGGAATTTCAGGTAATTGGCGTGATATACTACACTCATGCAATCAGTGTCTTCGTAATAAACTGAACATTCAAAAAAACGTTCCCTTTGATCATTCTTTGGGAACAGCGACTGATTAACCAATTTTTCTCCTTCTTTTCATAACGCGTCTACGATCTCAAAAATGACATTCTCGCATCAATTGCGCTGTTCATAACAGTTAGCATATTAAGAAATAACTTCCCGGTGTCGTCGGAGGGTGCGAATCATTTAATACGATTGACAAAGAGCAGGTAAATCCACGTTCCGTTACCGTGTTAAAAACACAAAAACAAATGGCGACATGCAACCTTTCTCCATTGTATCACAAGTTCGAGGAGCTTGACACTGTAGCGCAAATTTCTGTCACCGCTGATTCGAGTTAACATTAGGGAGTTCGCAAGATTTGGGATCGATACCTATGCGCGTCAATTCTACCAGGGGCTTGTCCAATTTCTTTACTGAGGCGTTGAAGGTCCTTAGAAAGTTCCACCATCTTATTAGAGAAAAAATATTTTTCGGGATTTTGTGGAATTGGCTGCGCCAATTCTTTATGATGTTTCGGTTCGGCAACGGTGGAGATTCCATGCCATCTGATACAACTCGAATTACGCCGAATAATGATCCGATTGACGAAGCTCCTGTGGCTATGGCATGACTCTCCATGTCAACAGCGTAGGCGCCGGAGGTGTGACTGAGCTTCTCCCTTTCGGCCCTGTGGAAAACTGGTTTGGCAGCCGTGGCTATAGGACCGATTTTGTATCGTAAGCCTGCCCGTGAACAGGCCTTTTCAAGACTTTTTATGACGACTTCGGAACATTTGAGACGCTCATTAGGGTTGTGCTGAAGGACTGTCTCGTCGGCGATCAGTATGTCACCGGGACTGAGATCAGGAACAAGGGCTCCGCAAGTCCCTACACTCAACATGAAAGTTGGCCGTCCCTTTACACCTTTGGCCGCAGCGAGGGCCTTTTCAAAACCAATACCGCTTCTGACAACCGAGATGATGTTTCCTTCAAAGAATACTTCCCGATGCGTAGCCTGTCCTATTTTCCATCGGCGTTTAGTTTCAACACGTTTGAGAAAAGGGCGAGCTTCAAGTCCCATGGCGAACACAAAACAAAATGTATAATTTTCTTTTTTCATTTGATTCGTAGAAGTATAAATTAATCAAATCATAAAAGGTAAAACGTTTAAATGTCTAG
>JACWAG010000231.1 GCA_014874425.1 Syntrophaceae bacterium
ACCCGGGACGAAGCTGAAGTTGGAACCAAGATACTAGAATTGCTTTCGGCCAAGACAGGATATCCTTCAGAAATGCTTGATCCCGATCTAGACCTGGAAGCTGATCTCGGAATTGATACGGTCAAGCAGGCTGAATTCATCACAGAAGTCAGGGAAACTTTTGGGATTCCTAGGATAGAAGGTCTTAAAATCGCTGATTTCCCCACCATAAAGCACATTATAGGATTTGTGGTCGAAAAGGGATCTCATAAACCGTCGGATAAAGTTCCAGAAAAATTGGCTGATTCATCCAAAACAAACTTGAGTTCAGCCAAGATAAATGTTTACGAAGCAAAACTGGTCACCTTGAAGACTCGAAAAATCTCAACTATCCCTGCCGTAGATGAAGTGTTGGTTTTCCGAGGTGAAGATTCTTTTGTAACAGATGTCCGAGAAGCGTTTGGCTCCATCCCTGTTACACAACTGCTCGATCCTGGTGAAATTCAGGCGCGAAACAAACGTAGAATCGGAATGATCAACATTGCGACGCCATCTGATCTTAATTCCTCGTTAAATAACTCTTTTGAGCTATTTCGTACATTGGCTGCAACTTTTGATAATGGCCCAGCGTTTCTGGTAAATGTAGTCTCAGAAGATGGCGCTTGGGGCTTTGAGGCGCCCAAAGATACGGGTTACATTAGCGGGGCCATTACTGGAGCGGCCAAATCATTTTCTAGGGAATACCCTCAAACCATATGCAAATGCCTGGATATTCACCCGGAAATCCTGGCGAAGAATGGTCCTGAAATTGTCTTCCGAAGCCTGATTGAAGACTTTCCCCTTGAGACAGGTGTTAGTAGCGATCTCAAACTGCGAAGCGTAAGGTTTGCTCTTTCCCCGGGAATGGTCGAAACTTCCAACCCTGTTAGTCAGGGTGAGGTAATACTTGTAACCGGTGGCGCCAGAGGCATCACAGCGGAGTGCATTAAAGGAATCGCCACGCAGGTTCCTGTGACGTTTGTGATATTGGGAAGAACCACATTGTCGCCTCGATCCGAGTCCCTGTCAACCTACGGGCCCGAAGAATGGAACCAAGAAAAACTTAAGATAGTTGAGCGCCACAAACGCGAAGGCAAGTCCCCTACCCCTGTGTCAGTAGAAAAGGAGCTTTCAAGACTCAGGAACGAGGGAGAAGTCTTTATAAACTTGAAAAAGCTCAGAAACTTTGGGTCTGAAGTCATTTATCGTGGGGTTGACATCACAGATCCGGGAGCGGTGGACAGGACTATTAATGAAATAGGTCGGCTTTGTGGTCGTGTGGATGTGTTTGTCCATGGAGCGGGCATCGACATCAGCCGATCTCTCAGTTCTAAGACGATGGATCAAATAAGGCTGGTTTTCGACGTTAAGGTCGTAGGGGCAAGAAATATCCTTGCATCTTTAGAAAGGCTACAGCTTCCACCAAGACGAATTATAGGTTTTGGCAGCGTGGCCGGTAGATTTGGCAATATCGCGCAGATTGACTATTCAGCAGCCAATGACTCTCTCGCTCACCTGTTGCGTAGAATGGACGGAGACAATGAGGTCCGGGCGTCTATAATTGACTGGGCGCCTTGGGCCGAAGTAGGTATGGCTACCAGAGGAAGCGTTCAACAAAGCCTTGAAGGGGCTGGGATAGACTTCATTCCTCCGGAAAAAGGTGTGTCGGCTTTTATGCAGGAGTTAGCCAGATCGTCGGGCTCACCTGAAATTCTGGTGGCGGGAAAGCTTGGGCCTTTTGAAAAGGACGCATTTGTCATCCCTGGTGAACAATCAGAGAAAGTCTTTTTCTTGGCGGGGCAAAAAGCAACTATCGAGTCTTTGATCCCAGGTGAACATCTAAAGATGAAGATCGAACTCGATCCTTCTCACCCACTGCTTAACGATCATCGAATCGAGCGAGCGGCCGTGTTCCCTGGAGCAGGCGGCATTGAGATTATGAGAAAAGCTGCGGAAATTCTTGATCCTTCCACGTCCGAAATGGTGATTCAGAATGTTCGATTTATGAAGCCATTAAAGATATTCAAAAACGAGAAGTTCGAGGCTAAAGTTGATGTTTTTCGAGTTTCCGGTCCTGTGGTCAAATTTAAGGCCCATATATCCAGCAGTCTTCTGGATAAAGAAGGCAGACCTTTCGGAGAGCCAAGATTACATCACGAACTGTCTCTCGGTTCAGACGAACCTGCTCATATTGATGTGCCGAATCAAAATTGGAAACAGGCTGTTTTTGTTCCGGAACAAGAGATTTACTCGGTATTTTTCCATGGTCCCGCCTTTCGATTCCTCGATTATGTGTCGGTTGCAGGAAACGGTAATGGAGTCCGCTTCCGATTCAAAGACACTGAACATAGGCCAGATATGTTTCCGGATATTATTCCAGCGGCAATCGAAACAGCTTTTCAGGCTGGAGCTGCGTTCGGACTTGAATCTTACGGGGTAATACCGTTACCTGTCGGAATAGAACAGATTGTGATTCTAAAGCCAAACGGCACACCTACTCATGGAGTTGTAATTCCGACCAACATAATTTCAAAACCTGGGACAGACGTTCGTACTAAGATTCGGTTTGACGGAATTCTTAGCGAAGCCGACGGGACTCCTGTGATTCTCATGAAAGGTTTTGAGATGGTGGAGTTAAAAACTGTAGATTCTTTTCCAAACAGGATCTTTGAAGAAATGTCTCCTGTTGATGAGCTTCCCGACGAGCTGGAAAAGGATTCAGAATCAGCCAAACTATTTGTGGATGGTGACAGCACGTCTTATCTCGCAAATGCGACCCCCAAAAGACGCAAGGAATGGATTGCGGGACGGATTATTATGAGGAGAGCCTTGACGCGTTTGCTCTCAAACAACGGTAATGCCCAATATAAGGACAAACTCGTAAGGATACTTTCTGACGATCTCGGGAAACCCACCGTAAGTTTCTCGGACGATTCCGATTTGGAATTTGCGGCAGTGACGGTATCTCACTCCAACGGTCTTGTAATGGGTTCAGCCGTAGCAACCAAAGCGTTTCAGGGAATTGGAATAGATATAGAAAAAGTTGAAAAGCGCAGTCGCGGCTGGGGAAGCGATTATTTCTCCGATTCAGAAATTGAACTGGCTAATGGATCAGAAGATCGAGCACGTCAGTTGACTCGGATTTGGAGCCTGAAAGAAGCCAGCCTAAAAGCGCTGGGTGTCGGCTTACGCTATGACCTGAGAGATATTAACGTTGTTTCACTCGAAAAATGCGGCAGGGCAAGGTTAGAATTTCAAAATGAGGCTGGTAATTTCGTGCGTGATAATGGTTTTCAATCCATTGAGGCTCGTGTGGAGGACATGGGCGATGTAGTTGTGGCCAGGGCTTTGATAAGACGCTAGATTATATGATTGATGATTTTCGTGCCATGATAAGAATTGTTTTCTGCATGGCTTTGATACATAATTAACTATTGATGTGTTATCCTTTAGGAAGCCATTCAAAATCTGTTTTCGGTCCAGCCGGTTAGGTATTCGAGTTATGCCGGTTGGGCCTACCGAATTGCCTCTTTATGCCGAATTACGCTTTGAGCCCTTTTCCAGATAAAGATATCAGGGACCATCTGCCGGCGCCTCTGAGGCGCTTGGCCTATGAAAAAGATGTAGTCCATGAATTTGAGCAAGGCTCCCTCATTCTGGATAAGGAAACATCGGCAAATCACGTCGCATATCTGATTTCCGGATCTGCCAGCGTTGTCTTACGCAATGAAGACAACGAAAGGATATCAGTCGATACTCGCGGACAAGGAGACATCTTCGGGGGTATAGAGTTTTTTACAGGCGTTCCATGGAAATCCGATACGGGTCTTGTGGCGGAAGAGCCTGTAACAGCTTTGATCATTTCATCGGAAGACTTTGAAAAACTTATACGTGAAAATCCCGATTTTATCGTAGGCCTGACCAAAAACCTTGTTCGTAAAATAATGTCTCTCGATAGGCTTATGCTCAGAAGCAAGCTGAAGAGACGAACGCTCCATTCTCTTATTAGCCAGGAATATCAAATATTTCCAGATTATGTAATTGGGGAGCATGTAAAGAACAGCCTGTCTAAGAATATAGAACACCTTGCAGAATCCGACGGTCCAGCGTTGGTGATAGGTGAAAGTGGGGTAGGCAAAGAGATCATTGCCTATCAGATGTACAAGATGAGTCCACACGGTAAGGAGGTTTTTTTAGTCCTAGACTTGCACAGGGCTTCCGACAGTTGGCTTTCGAGCCCATTAGAAGACCCAAACGACTCCAACGAAGATTCCTTAACCCAAAAACAACTAAAGCTTCTCTTCGGATTTGAAGAAGTCGTACGTGACGGCGGTACAAAAGAAACCCCAGGTTACTTTGAACTGAGCGAAGATGGGACCCTTCTAATCCGTGGCATCGAGAAACTTACCCCAATATGTCAGATGAAACTGATGGAGGCCATTGTTACCGACACGTTCAGGCGTCATGGAGGAATTGCCCAATTCCCGGCCAAAGTCCGCCTGATAGCTACGACAAGGCTGGCCCCTCGACAAATTACTTTGGAAGACCATCCTCTAATCTTTGGTCTCTTGCAGCGATCCATAACAATACCACCTCTTAGGGACAGACGTGGTGAAATTCCGGGCCTAATCCAACATTACCTGACAAAATATCAGGCTGAACTTAATAGGAATTTAGGCGATGTGCCTGAGGAAACACTTAAGACGCTTCTTAATTATTCCTGGCCTGGAAACGATTTGGAACTCGCAAATACTCTGAAGCGGGCCATTCTGGTTTGCGAAGCTGGCGTTCTAAAACCTCAGGATATATATTTTGACTTGAAGCGGGTCCAAGGAACAAAGAAGTTCAATCTTTTCAAATTCTCGTTCATTAAAAAGGCTTTCTTGAGTCCATTGTACCCGGCGTCACTACAAAGTGCGGCCACCCCATTCTTTTTTCTTATATTATTATTCCTTTTCCTTGGTCCATCCGATCCGATGAACAATCCTGCCGCTCTTATTAGTTGGGCCCTTGGTTGGCCCATCCTGATTGTGGGGTCACTCCTTTGGGCGAGATTCTGGTGTTCCGTATGTCCGATTGGAGTGATAGCAAACATGGCTAAAAGAATTTTGTCTTTTGAAAAACCTTTCCCCACATTCCTCAAAAGGCATTCGGATTTTCTAATAGCCGGAGCGGTCCTTTTTGTGATCTGGTTTGAAACCGCGACAAACATCAGGAATTCCCCGGCAAAACTTGGGCTGCTCCTACTTGCGATGCTACTGTCAGCAATCCTCGTGTCCATCGTCTATGAACGACAATCCTGGTGTCTCTACCTTTGTGGGCTAGGCGGGATGGTTGGGGTCCTTTCCAAGACATCTTTTCTTGAGTTGCGCGCTAACAGCGCCATATGCATCGCCGAGTGTTCTTCTAATGAATGTTATGTCGGCACAGCGGACAATGTAGGTTGCCAGTTTGGACATGCCGGTCCACGACTCCGGAGCAACCGGGTTTGCAGACTCTGTGGACAATGTGTGAAAAACTGCCCTCACTCAGCTATAATGCTTAATTTGCGTCCACCTGGAGAGGAGATCTGGCAACTTAGCCAGAGGCATGCGGGCACAGCTTTCCTGGTCTTGGGGATGATCGGTGGTCTGTTTAGTGAGATGGTGAGCAAGATGCCGGAATATCACTCTCTTGCTTCTGGGGCGCCACTGTCGCCCGTATTTTTTTTCACACTGGTATTTTTTACTATCATCATTAGCCTTAATTTGATGACGCTGGCGTCCGCTCAAATATCACGCCAAATGTTCGGAGACAGTCTCAGGCAGAACTACGCCCGATTCGGTCTCGCTCTATTACCACTAACCCTGGCCTGCTTTACAGCTTTTCATGTTTACTATCTTATTAACCTTGGCGTGCAGATACCCATTCTTATCAGCAGGTACTTCGACATTGAGATCTTGCGAAGTCTGATAATTACGGTTGAGCCTAATACCACTAGATTGATTCAATATTCTGTAATCTTTGTTGGGTTGGTTTGGACCTTGGTAACCGATTTCAAATTGGGACAGTGGAGTGACAAGTCATGGTCCAAGAAGCTGATTGGTTTGGCCCCTCACGCTTTCGTGGGTTTGACAATTTCGGTTTTGATGGTTAAGGCCATCAACGCGTTTTTCTATAATATTCGTTAATGTAAATGCTTCCGGAGAAGAATTTTGGACCTTTTAGAGTCAATACAAGCCACGATGGAAAAACTTGAACAGGAACTGATTCAGCAACTAAAAAGCAGGGTTCCGGTCGCTTTTGAAATTGGCGCACATATAATGAACAGCGGTGGGAAGAGAGTCAGACCGCAGTTGACCGTTATTTCAGCGCGAATCGGGGGATACACCGGCATGGGCGCTATTACCCTCTCAGGAGCGATAGAATGTATACATACAGCTACATTACTTCATGATGATGTCGTAGACTCGGCTGACACGCGTCGAGGGAGACCATCCGCAAACACACTGTGGTCAAACGAAATGTGCGTTTTGGCTGGGGATTTCATACTTGCCAAGGCCTTTTCGGCGTTGACTTCGCTTAATAATCTGAGAATTTTGGAAATTGTCTCCCGAACTACGGAAAGATTGAGTGAGGGTGAACTTTTTCAGATGATGAACATAGGCAACATGAATTTTACGGAAGCGGATTATCTCCAGGTAATCGCCGACAAAACCGCTGTGCTTATGGAAGCCGCGTGCAGGGGCGGATCTATTTTGGGTGGTCTTGATTCCATTCAGGAAGATGCTTTGGCCCAGTTTGGTTTTAACCTCGGAGTAGCGTTTCAGATGACCGATGATGTGATAGATTACAGGTCGGACAAAGAAACGATGGGTAAGAACCCAGGCAAAGACATGGAGGAAGGGAAATTGACTCTGCCCATGATTGCGGCGCTGAAAAGGGCTACCGTGGATGAAAAAACCAAGGTCAAGGCTATGATTTCGACAGGAGTAGTGACCAACGAAGACCTGGAATGGGTCAGAGAGTTTCTTAATCGGAGAGACGGTATATCAGAGACACTACTTAAAAGTCGTGAGTATTTAACTAACGCTGTGGAATGTCTTGCCATGTTTCCGGATTCGTACGAGAAAAGAGCGCTGATCAGGCTTTCAGATAAAATATTACATCGAACATATTGAGCCATTTCTTGACATAACTGTGTTGGATTGATAAACAGCGCAATAAGCCATAATTTTGTGAGGATATTCTAGAGTGACTTCCCTCGTTCGCTTTTTGTTGGTGGCTCTTCTTGCAATTTTGTTATCGGGTTGCCCTTCCTGGTGGACATCCGATGTGAAAGAGAAAAGTCCGACCCCTGAGGAATTGTTCAGTCAGGGACAAGACAAAATAAAGCAGAAGAAATATGAAGAAGGTGTAAATATTCTTGAACGTTTAAAATCAGCTTATCCCGAATTCAAACAAATGCCCCAGGTTTATCTGGCAATAGCCGATTCCTTTTACGATCAGAATTCGTATGACAAAGCCATCGCCCGTTACTTGCAATTCCTCGAACTATACCCGGGCGATAAAGAAGCTTCGAGAGCAAGGTATCAAATAGGCATGGCCTATTTTAAGCAAATAAAAGGCACCGATCTTGACAATACTGTAGTAAAACAGGCCATTAGGGCTTTCAAAGCTGTTTCGGAAGCGCAGACCCCTGGAGAATGGGGCAAAAAAGCTGAAGAAAAGACCCGTGAATGTGAGAGGAAACTAGCGGAAAAAGAATTGTACAAGGCAAGGTCCTACATAAGTCTAGGTAATTATAAAGCGGCCCGGCTCGCGACTCAACGTGTTTTGGACCAGTACCCGAAATTGGGGCTGGACGATGAAGCCAAGAACCTTCTTGAGCGTATCAAAAATAAGTAATTCCTGCCGTTTGTTACCACCTATCTGTTTTTTAGACGTGAAGGTCTGTGACTGAAGGCGTAGTCCGATTCCTTGGGGATTTTGCGGATGCGTCACCCTGGATTGGAGACAAATGATGTTTAAGAAAAATATTCTTTGCATAGGCGCCGGCTATGTAGGTGGCCCCACCATGGCGGTTATCGCTCGTCATTGTCCTGAATATAGAGTGGTTGTTGTGGACATCAGTCACGAACGCATCACTCAGTGGAATTCGGGGAATCTTCCCATATATGAACCGGACTTAGCCGAAATAGTATCGGAAGTCATCGGCAAGAATCTTTTCTTCAGCACTGATGTCGATAGTCATATTGAAAAGGCCGATATTATATTCGTCAGTGTAAACACACCGACGAAAACATTCGGTCTTGGGGCCGGGAAAGCCGCTGATTTACAGTTTTGGGAAAAAACAGCCAGGCAGATTCTCAAGTCCAGTTCAACCGGAAAAATAGTAGTTGAGAAAAGCACTCTACCTGTCAGAACCGCTGCCGCAATAGGTAGAATTCTCGATTCCAATGATCAAGGGGTCCATTTTGAGGTTGTGTCTAACCCTGAATTCCTTGCAGAAGGGAGCGCAGTTCGTGACTTGGAAAATCCCGATCGAGTACTCATTGGGGCCAGACAAACGGAGTCAGGTCAAGCCGCCCTTCGGGAGATAGTTGAGATTTACAGGCATTGGGTCCCGGAAGAAAAAATTGTTACATCCAATGTTTGGTCAAGCGAACTTTCCAAACTTGTGGCCAACGCCTTTCTTGCTCAAAGAGTATCGTCCATTAACACCATTTCAGCCCTTTGCGAGAAGACAAACGCAGATATAGAAGAAGTGGCCAAGGCAGTTGGAATGGATTCGAGAATTGGGTCCAAATTTCTTAAGGCTGGTGTAGGATTTGGCGGTTCGTGCTTTAAAAAGGACATACTCAACCTTACCTACATTGCTGAAAATTATGGCTTGTTCGAAGTGGCCAGGTACTGGGAACAGGTAGTCCAAATCAATTCATACCAGCAAAGAAGATTCGTAAACCTTATAATAAACAATATGTTCAATACCGTTGCTGGGAAAAAGATAGCTGTATTCGGTTTTTCATTCAAGGCTGACACTGGTGACATTCGGGAATCACCGGCTATATGCGTCTGTCAAGCGCTCCTTGAAGAAAGGGCTGTGTTAGCGATTCACGACCCAAAGGCCCTTGAAGGCGCCAATAAGGAATTCGCCGATTATACAGGTCAATTCACATTGGAGTCGGACCCTTACCACGCTGCGTCGGGGGCCCATGCAATCGTTGTGGCTACTGACTGGGCTGAATTCACAACATTAGATTATGAAAGAATATACGAGAGCATGGAAAAACCAGCCTTTGTTTTTGACGGAAGGAACTTGCTGGATCACCAGAAATTGTATGAGTTCGGTTTTTCGGTCCACAGGATAGGTAGACCTTCTTTGTCACGAATATAAAGATCTTAACTCAATTCCATCTGAACCACTGTCCCTTCACCACAATTGCAAGGCTCCAGAGAATGAGTGATAGTCACAATGGTGGTGGTGAATTAAAAAGAGAGCTGGGTCTGTTTTCTGCAACGATTATTGTTGTCGCAAACATGATAGGCACAGGCATATTTACAACACCGGGACTGATCGCCAGCGAACTTCCAAACTCTTCTTCAGTCTTGATTTGCTGGATTGTAGGCGGTTTATTCGCACTATGCGGCGCTTTCTGTTATGGGGAACTAGGCGCCATTTTCCCTGAAGCTGGGGCAGAATATATCTATATCAGGCGCCAGTTTGGAAAATTACCAGGGTTCCTTTCAGGATGGGTCTCGCTGATAGTGGGTTTTTCCGCGCCGATAGCCGCAGCCTCAATCGCTTTTTCCAGTTACTTGTTCCAGACCTTCGCTATTCCCGAAGGCCCGGTGATTGCTCTGGCCTCATATGGCGTTTCTTTTATCACCCTTTCATTGCCGGTCGCGGTTTCGATTGCGGCAATTATCATCATTTCCGCAATTCATTTTCTTGGGGTAGCTTTCGGAAGTAAGGTCCAGAATGCGCTTACAGTCTTCAAGATATGCGTAATCATGATTTTTATTCTATCGGCGTTTTTTTTGGGACAAGGATCAATGACCCATTTCTCAGGTGGTTTGCGCATTGCCGACTTGTTCCAGGACAAGTTTGCCGTGTCTCTTATATTTGTTTCTTTTGCGTATAGCGGGTGGAATGCGGCGGCCTATCTGGGCGCTGAAATAAAGAGACCTGATTTTACGCTCCCTGCGGCCCTTATTTTGGGGACAACTATCGTCGCAAGCTTATACCTAGCGTTGAATGTTGTGTATATTTATTCCCTGCCACAACATGCGATTAATGGTGTCATTGAAGTTGCCGCTAAATCAGCGGTAGCGTTATTTGGTGAAGATGTCAGCAAGTATTTTAGCGCTGCGATCTCTTTAGCCCTGCTATCGGTCCTGAGCGCGATGATTATGACCGGTCCCAGAGTTTACTATGCAATGGCCAGGGACAACGTGTTTTTTCACTCATTGGGAAAAATAGACACTGCTCACGGGACACCCGCCTATTCAATTTTCCTTCAGGGGGCTATCGCTGTGGCAATGGTAGTTACTGCTTCATTTGATAAGCTATTAATTTATATCGGTTTCACTTTATCAATTTTTACTTCATTGGCAGTCATCGGACTAATACGCGCCAGACAGAGACGTTCGCCATCACGTCCGGGCTACACAACCCCCGGATATCCCGTAACACCAATAGTGTTTATTTTGGGAAACCTTTGGGTCATCTACTTTTCGGTTACGAGCCGCCCAATTACTTCGCTCTGGGGATTTTTAACCGTCGCTTTAGGCGTACTGGTCTTTTTCTTCTTCCAGCGCAGGAACGCAAGCAACCCGGCCCTTAAATAAAAATTCTCGATTCGTAAGCCATGACTTTAGTGTCGGTGCTCACCTTTATGGGCCTGATTCACCCAATCAGGTACAGATGCTCCTGGAACGCAGTCGTAACTAGATCTATAAGGCTTGATATCAATTATTGGTGTGCCATCAAAAGCGTCTATATCATCAACTGTGATTACATCACCATCTATGGATTTTATTTTGCATATTGACAAGCCTATAAGATTTGGCCGAGATGGAGAATGTGTGGCGAAAACTCCAGTAAGGGGGTTTTCTTTGTTTCCTCGCGGATGAACCTTTAATATAGACCTTTTTTCCGGTGAATCGTTCCTGTTGAACCAGTAAAGAACATAGATGTGAGAAAAATCCTTGAGTCCCAGTAAAGCGTCTTTGTACTGAGGTAAAATGTCAAGTGTGACTTTACCGGCGGTTTTTATCACATGTCCTATAGGTTGAATTGAGTAGACTTCGGCGTTAGATTGCACAATCAATCCCATTATAAAAACTAAAGTAAAAGTTATACGATACAGCCATCTCATTTTTCATCGCGCTCCTGCCCAACTACAAGAAATAGTCTGAAGAAATTCCCACATATTCCGATTTTTATTTATAGACCTTTTCACTAACCTGTTGTCGTATTACTTTCTTGTTCAGTTTTCCGACACTTGTTTTGGGGATTTCCTGGACATGATAAAATCTGTCTGGAATCGCCCACTTGGATATAGCTCCTTTATCTGCCAATCCCTGCATATACGCCCGCAGAATGTCTTCAGAGAAAGTGTGATCAGGACCGAGCACTACCAGCGCTACCGGCCTCTCACCCCATTTTTCGTCAGGAACTCCAATTACCGCAACCTCAGAAACTGATGGATGCTGACTGATAAGACTTTCCAGTTCGAGGGATGAAATCCATTCACCCCCGGTTTTTATGACATCCTTAACCCTGTCCGTTATCTTGACATAGCCCTCGGAATCTATATTAGCTACATCGCCCGTGTGTAACCATCCATCTTTCCAGAGTTCTTCAGATTTTTCCGGTGATTTTAAATAACCCTGTGTTAACCATGGTGTTCGGACTACTATTTCACCAGTGTTTATACCGTCGTGAGGGACCTCGTTACCCTTCGAGTCCACGATCTTCAGATTTACCAGTGGAGTAGGAAGCCCTGTTTTGATTAACACATCAAGCTTGTCTTCATTACTCCAATCCATCATCTTTGGTTTCAGATTGGCCGCTGTCAGGAGCGGACAGGTTTCAGACATGCCGTAAGCCGCTACAATTTCTATTCCTAAATCCATAGAAGCCTTTGCCAGTCCTTTGGGCAGAGCGGACCCACCAATGACCACTTTCCAATTGCTGAGATCGACCTGTTTAGCTATAGGACTTGTTACCAACATGTGAAGGATTGTGGGCACGCAGTGAGAAAATGTGACCTTCTCGGAAAGTAGGAGTTTCAACAACATGGCCGGTTCATATCTCCCCGGATAAACCTGTTTACAACCCATGAGTGTAGCCAGGTATGGGATACCCCACGCGTGAACATGGAACATTGGCGTTATAGGCATATAAACGTCATTGGATTGGAACCGCGCTACAGAGGTAAACGCTGAGAGCGCCATGCCTATGTCAAAAGTATGTAATACTAGCTGCCGATGACTATAATAAACCCCCTTGGGATCCCCAGTAGTTCCAGTTGTGTAGAACAGGGTCGCCATCGTATTTTCGTCAAAATCAGGAAATTCAAATTCGGGCGATGCCTTAGCGAGCAGGTCTTCGTATTCACCCGTTAACGACAAGGTTGTCTTTGGACCTTCCTCGCCGTCTTTTAGCAATATGATCTTCCTGACGGTCTTTAATTGTCCCGCAATACTTTCCAGAAGCGGAACGAACTCTTCGTTAACCAGTAATACTGTGTCTTCAGCATGGTTGACAGTGTACACTATCTGCTCCGCTGAAAGTCGAACATTAACGGTGTGGAGCACCGAGCCCATCATTGGAACAGCGAAAAAACACTCCAGATAACGATGCGAATCCCAATCCATGACACCCACAGTGTCGTCATAACCAACTCCGAGACCGGTCAAGGCCGACGCCAGACGGTTTATACGCTGATACAGGTCTCTGTAGGTCATTCTCAACTTATCCCGATACACTATTTCCTGATCGGGAGCATAAAGAATCGGGGTGATCAAAATATTTTTTATCAAGAGCGGGTAGGAATACGCGCTAGGGGTTCTTTGAATCAGTCTGGGTTGCTTATCCATCTCAAAACTCCTTAAAATTTTTTAAAGGCAATTCTTGCGCTCTTTCAAGCAGATTTCTGTCTACGGGGATCGGTGACAACCGAGGAATTGAGTAAAATGATGTTGTATAACTAATCCTATCGAGATTGACTTTAAAGTCAACTAATTTCACGATGCAGACGCGCTCCCGAATTTGATAAAAATGTTCAAGCTAAACAATTATTCAAAGAATTTCCTGAAATCATCCGGACCGCTGTAGAATTCAGATTCGATAAAAAGATTCTTCAAAATCCGGCTTATCGGCGTATTTTTTCATGAACATAGCTGGAAATTTGTCCAGATTCATCAATATTTCCGGCATTATTTCGACGCCACTCTGTTTCAGGGCCTCTAATATCTTCTCAGGAGACGGAGGACATGTTTTTACAAAGATTGCGTCTTTAAGTTCCGAATTGCCTTTGTTGGCTTCGAAAAGACATTTTCCAATCAGAACCGATTTCTTTCCCGGGGTGGGCTTCATCAGTTTACCTGTGAGAACTTCCACATTAGGCCATGGCGCTCCTTTCCATGACATTGCAATGGAAGTTAAGACAGCGCCAGTCAGCAGAGAACAATAGGTGCAGAGGCTTGAGTCATATTTCGGGTATGTTATTCCTGCAATGCCCATCTTGGCCATCGGCAAAGGAAGAGAATTGTCTTCAGTATAAGGGAATGTGTGGTCATGGAATGAGATAACTGATTCAAGATCCAAACCTCGAATTTCGATATCACTCAAATCCATCGGTCTCGAATAGTGGTTCGCAGCGTGAACAAGGTGAGGGACTTGTTTAGGAGAATGTCCCAGTATTGTGGATCCGACAAAATCGGCGGACAACACGTCCCACGACGCAACGAGAAGATTGCTCCTCCTTGCTTTTCCGTCAAAAGCAGGGCCTCTTTCGTTCGAATAGATCCCATCGATGACAGTCAGCATCTTTGGAAATTTATTCATAAGTCTAGAGACATAGAAATGCAGGTCACGATCTCCGTCAACATTGTGACATTTCTTCCGGGAAGTTATATCAATAGTTCCCTTGAGGTTCTTAACTCCTAAACTCACTACAGTCTGGGCGTGCGTTTTCAGAACCGGGAGATTAATTACAACATCGCTATTCACTATGTCTGAGTTGAAATTCAGAGTTACTCCATCACCCAAATCAACCTTTTCGAACGGACGGTCAAAGACATTGACGCACTTAATCCCATACTGTTTTTCCAAGGATCTGTATCCAAGATATCTATACGCGTCTTCCTGACTTTCCTTGTCCTTGGGATCAAGAACTACCGTACCCTCACCTATG
>JACWAG010000232.1 GCA_014874425.1 Syntrophaceae bacterium
ATACATGCAATGGAACACGCCGCAATCTCGATGTTCCCGCTGTTCGCTCTGTGTGAACGTGATGACATTGGTGGTATAAGTTGTCCTGAGCATGAACAGGTATGCAGGGCCGCGGTGTTCATATATGATGGTCATCCTGGTGGCGTGGGGCTTTCGAGCCGCGTTTTTGATGTTCTCGAAGACCTTTTAAAAACTACGTTGAATCTAGTAAGAAACTGCGAGTGTGAAATAGGCTGCCCCTCCTGCATACACTCGCCCAAGTGTGGTTCTGGCAATAAGCCTTTGGATAAACAGGCCTGCATAAAGATCCTGGAATATCTTCTCCACCCTGAACTTTTGTCGAATTCCCGAGAAAAGCTCACAAAGAGACCTAAAGAAAAGCGAGTTAAAGCATCAGCTACCAAAAAGGACAACGTAATTGAAATCGCCAAAGAACAGACTGTTAACCAAATAAAGGAACTCGACATGCCCCCTAAAAGCAGGACTTCCACGGAAATTGTATTTTTTGACCTTGAGACACAAAAGCTGTCCAATGACGTCGGTGGTTGGAGCAATGTCGCTAAGATGGGGCTCTCTATTGCGGTAACCTATTCGGATATCAATGGTTTCCTTTGTTTCACTGAAGAAAAGGTAAATGAGCTTGTGAGCTTGCTTAAAAGCGCTAATCTGGTCGTGGGGTTTAATCACATAAAATTTGATTACGAAGTCCTTACCGCATATACCAAAGAAAACCTCCGTACCGGTCGTAACCTGGACATTCTCCTGGAAATTCAAAAGACGATAGGACATCGTTTGAGCCTAAACCATTTGGCGCAATTCACTTTGGGCAGAAAAAAGAGTGGAAGTGGAACTGATGCGCCGGTTTGGTTTCAACAGGGACGCTTTGACCTGCTAGAAAAATATTGTCGAGACGACGTTGCAATTACAAGAGACCTGTATCAGTTTGGGGTCGAAAACGGTTATCTCCTGTATCAGAGGAAGGATGGTAGAACCCTAAGGATACCCGTTTCATGGAATATGGAATTATTGACGCCCGATGAGCATAAGTAAAGTGACTTCCGGCTTTTTGTGATTTAAGATTGAGAGTCTTGTTAGCGTTAAGAACTAGCTGTCGAATGTTCAACTGTCCAAATACACTTGATGCGATATGTTTAAAACCCTAGTCTCAACAAGATTTATAGCTCCACTTTTCATATTGTTGGAGATCGTTGGACTTCTGCTAGTCTATCGGGATTATGATAATCGAATTTCAAATTTCAAAAATTCTCGAATACAATTTCTTCAGAACCAATACCACGCTACCCTGAAATCTTACAGTTTACTCACAAACACAATCTTTGAAGAAGTTTTAGACCAACCGGATGTCCTTTCGCTTGTCAAAAGAGCGAATGACGCAAAAGATGGACAAACAAAAGCCATAGTTCGCGGGCAGTTGTTTGCGAAACTCAATGACACTTATCAAAGACTTGCAGACATGGATTTTCGACAACTGCATTTTCATCTCCCCAACGGAGAGAGCCTAATCCGATTTCACATCCCTTCCAAGTTTGGAGACAATCTTTTTAAAACACGACCATCAATTAAATTTGTCAATACGGCCAAGGTTAAAGTTGAAGGGTTTGAAGAGGGTCCAGGCGGCCCAGGGTTCAGATATGTTTTTCCTCTTAATTTTCAGGGAACGCATATCGGGAGCGTTGAACTGGGTGTTTCATTCGAAGCTTTGAGAAGTTCAATGGGAAAGCTTTACGCTCCGGAAACATTTTCTTTCTTGGTCAAGAAACAGATTTTTGACGAAACGGTTTTTCCAGATGAGGCTAAAAAATATTCGGTGTCCGAACTGAGCAAAGATTATGTGCATGGACCTAAAGATAGTAAATCGGTTCCTTTCTCCAAACTTTTAGGATTAAGCCATGACGCCGCATCTAAATTAATTAATCAAATCAAGAGCCAGGCAGGCTCGACCATTGCTCAGGGAAAACCATTCTGTGTTGGCATAACCGCTAACGACCAAGACTATGTAGTGACATTTCTCCCTGTATTCAATATTGGTGGTAAACAGGCCGCTTACATTTTCTCAATAATAAAAGACCCCGGTTTTGCGTCGCGCTGGCGGGACCTTATCCTAAAATCATTGGCTTTCTCGCTGTTCCTGTTGGCTTTTTTCGCTTTAGTTTTCGTTAGTGAACGGAGCCGGGAAAAGTTGGCGGAACAAAATAAGCAAATCGAAAAACAGACCTATCGTCTCCAGAATATAACCGACAATATGGCTGAGGCCCTTTATGTAGTCGATCGTTCGGGCGTAATAACGTTTTTGAATCCTGCGGCGGAAAATCTCATGGCAAGCCCGGCGTCTCAAATGCTGGGGCAAAAATTGGATACTTTTGTCCAAATTCAACATGATCAGGACGGTTCGTTGGTAATCGAGCAGGACACTGCGTTAGAGGCCATGGAAAAGGGTATCAAGGTTTCAGAAGAGGCAAACATGAAAATTCTTGGCTCCAGTCAGGCTTTTCAGGTTTTCTTGACCTCCGCCCCCATCGTTGAGCATGGCGCTATTACCGGCGCAGTGACCGTCATAGAAGATTTGACGGAGCGAAAAAAAACGGAAATGGAATTGAGGCGAAGTGAGATTCGCTTGAGATCTGTTGTCCACAACGCGCTTGACGCGATTATAACCGTAGACGCTCAGGGCCGCATAGAGACCTTTAACCCTTCGGCCGAAAGTGTTTTTGGATTCTCACGAGATGAAGTCTTCGGTCAAAACGCCAGAATTCTTATGCCTGAACCTTTCGCTTCAGGTTTCGACGAATTCGTTACCAAGGCATTGCTCCTTGACGCTCCGAAGCCATTTTCTCAAAAGACCGAAATTATTGCTCGACATAAGGACGGTTCGACTTTCCCTGTTGAGCTATCCATAAGCGAGATCAGGCTTGGCGCAACAAAGATGCTTCTCGGGATCATTCGCGATATTAGCGAACGTAAACGCTTCGAAACGGAATTGATAAGCGCGAGGGAACGAGCTGAGCAAGCATCTAAAGCTAAGAGTGAATTTCTCGCGAATATGAGTCATGAGATAAGAACTCCCATGAACGGTATTATCGGCATGACGCAACTGGCCCTCGAAACAGATCTGACCCCAGAGCAGAGAGATTATCTATCTACTGTCAAGTCTTCATCTGAACTCCTGTTAAAGCTTATCAACGATATTCTGGATTTTTCAAAGATTGAGGCCGGTAAACTGGAGATCGACCGGGTTGATTTCGAATTCAGGGACACATTGGCTGATACGATGCGAGCCCTAGCTCTGCAAGCTGAAGAAAAGGGACTTGAGCTACTGTTTCAGGTAGCCGATGACGTTCCGGACAACCTTTACGGAGACCCGGCGCGAATACGTCAGATCATCGTCAATTTGGTTGGAAACGCTATAAAATTTACAGAGTCTGGAGAAATCGTAGCCCGCGCTGAATTGTGGAACGCGGAAGGTAATCGGGTCACGATCCACTTTTGTATTTCAGACACAGGCATAGGGATTTCACAGGAAAAGATTCAGAAGATTTTCCAGCCATTTGATCAAGCTGACAGTTCGACCACAAGGCGTTACGGTGGAACTGGTCTTGGGCTATCTATTTCCTCACGGCTTGTGGAAATTATGGATGGTCAGATATGGGTCGATAGTAAGCTTGGTCAAGGAAGCAAATTCCATTTCACTATTCAACTTGATGTTTCGCGAGCAGAGATTCAAGACAAACATCCAGCGCCGATTGAAGCGCTTGAGGGAGTTCGAGTTCTCATCGTTGATGATAACCTTACCAATCGAAAAATCCTGGATGGTCAATTGTCAAATTGGGGAATGAGCGCGGCCTTAGCCCAAAGTGGGGTTGACGCCATAGAAATTATGAAAAATTTCGCATCAAAGAACGCACCGTTTACAGTGGCCCTGATTGACTGCATGATGCCGGAAATGGATGGGTTCCAGTTAGCCTCAATAATTAAGAATTCCCCTGAATTGAACAAGACCAAGCTGGTCATGTTGTCCTCAGCGGCGCAAGTGGGAGACGCGGAAGAACGGAAAAGATTTGGACTTGAATCATGGTTGGTAAAACCTGTTAAACAATCCGAACTTCTGACATGTCTTCTAACTATTTTGGGCGATACGTACGAGCCAAAGTCAGCAGCATTGCCAGCAGACCAAAAGAAGATAACCTCATCTATTCACCATAAGAAAGCAAGAATACTACTAGCTGAAGACAACGCCATAAATAGAACTTTTGCTATAAGACTTCTTGAAAAGGCCGGGCATACTGTTGTTTGCGCGGAAAATGGGCAAGAGGTCCTGGATCTAATGGAAACAGAGAAATTTGACCTGATTCTAATGGATGTTTCTATGCCTGAAATGGACGGCTATGAGGCTACCCGCCGCATAAGAAGCGCCGAAAAAGAAACCAGTCGCCATATTCCTATAATAGCCATGACAGCCCACGCTCTCATGGAGGATCGGGGTAGGTGTTTGGAAGCGGGAATGGACGATTATATTTCCAAGCCGGTCAACACCAAGGAACTCTTCCAAAAGATAGATATTTATGCCAGCGCCTCAGTTGAATCAAATGCTTCAGAAACCGTCAGTTCTTAAATCCCCCAGGCGTTTTCATATATAGGATGCCATATTTTTCTTTTATGTTACCGTCAAGTTCTGCAGCGGTGGTAAGATCAATTGGGAAGGTCATATTAGGCCATATCTTAAGGAGAACCCTTTTTTCTCCTTTGGCCACAAGCCCCTGAATTGTGTCATAAAGCTGCTGAATGTTCACCACATCAACATCCCCTACTTTCATTACCCTATTCAAGAAGCTTGCTGAATCCACCAGTCCGTAATCAGGAAATATTTCGGAAATTATAACTATCTTCTGATAAGGCCTCTCCGGAAAACGTTCCGCATATCTAGCCCTGAGAGTCTCCCCTGATTGACCCAGGTTTTCTATGCAATTCATGGTCAATTCTACAAACCCCACCCCTCCAAAGATGAAATAGTTCGCCACGTCAAAAATCTTCGGCACCAGACGGGGCAAACCCGGGGTAACCTCTCCGAAAATGTTTATTTCTTTACCATCTCTAATAACCTTGATTTCTAAAGGATCCCCCACAAGCTTCCTGTTTAGAATCTCCGCAAAATAGAGACGTTGGGCGAGCGGTTTGAAATAGACTTCCCCATAGTTGTCTATTTTGAAACCATCGATTTCAGTTATTATGTCACCGGACCTTAAACCAAAGGCGAAGGGTCCTCCATCAGGAATGATGAAATTAAGTAATACGCCGCCCTGGTTGGCGTCCATGTGGAAATAGTCCTTAAGTCTAGGAAACATGAATTGAATGGCGTATCGCCAGGTTGGAATGAGTTCTTGCTTGTTCAGAACCGGAGCAAGATGTTTGAACACATTTATCGGAATAAAATAATTAATTCGGTCTCCTGTTCTCACCCCTTGGAACGCGACACCGACAACCTTCCCGTCTTTGAGAACAGGGCCCCCGGAATTGCCCTGGTTCTGTTGCAAAGAAGCCTGAGCCATGAGCCATAATTCATGAGAATAGACGTATCTCTTGACTTCTATCCGACTTATTTCCCCTTGTTCAGATTTACTTATTCTCTCGCCACCGAGAGGATAACCCCATCCCTGGACTTTGTCCCCAACCCTGAGAGTGTCACTATCGCCAAGTTCCAACGGCTCAATAGGACCATTTAAAGACTCATAAACCTGCAAATCCGCGGCTGACATTTCCATTACGGCAAAATCCGCTGAGTTGCAAATCCCTACTATACCAACATCGTAACGCCTTTTTTCGCGACCGTTTGAAACCCGGATATTTTCAGCCATTGAAACAGCATGGGCATTGGTCAGAATTAAACCCTTTCGCCCTGGAAAGAGTTTGTCGTCCTTGAAGAAAAAAGCGCTGGCCTTGATATTTGTAAAATCCGGGCTCTTCCAAGGCTTGTGGTAATAAGGGGCCTTCTTGGTTATAAAGACGCGTAGAACTTTTGTTTCAATGGCTGGGTCTATCGGTTCAGCCGAGCCCCTACCCACAAGGCCTGATCCTGGAAAACTCAAGGCAATGAGCAATACCAGTGATGCAAAGACCTTCTTCAAGTTAAGACTGATAGGCTTCGGGGCATCGCAACCGACTGGGATATAGTAGGAAATTAGCCCTCCAGGAATGGCCGTAGTCTTTTGCTACGAGACGGGTGTCTCAATTTCTTGAGCGCTTTGGCTTCTATTTGCCTGATTCGCTCACGAGTAACATCAAAATCCTGGCCCACCTCTTCCAGCGTATGGTCCGCTCGCTCACCTATCCCGAAACGCATTCGAAGGACCTTCTCCTCTCTCGGAGTCAACGTTGCAAGGACCTTTCGGGTCTGTTCTGTAAGACTCATTCCAACTACGGCGTCTGAAGGTGATAAGATTTTCTTGTCTTCGATAAAATCACCAAGATGAGAATCTTCCTCTTCACCAATAGGGGTTTCCAAGGAAATCGGTTCCTTGGCTATCTTGAGGACTTTACGGACCTTTTCAAGCGGAAACTCCATCTTTTCAGCTATTTCTTCGGGTGTAGGTTCTCTGCCATATTCCTGCACAAGATAACGAGAGGTTCGAATTAGCTTGTTTATTGTTTCAATCATGTGAACAGGTATGCGTATTGTTCGCGCCTGGTCCGCAATTGCCCTTGTAATTGCCTGCCTTATCCACCACGTCGCGTATGTGCTGAACTTGTAGCCCCTCTGATATTCAAATTTATCCACGGCCTTCATGAGGCCAATGTTTCCTTCTTGAATCAAATCAAGAAACTGAAGGCCCCTATTGGTATATTTCTTCGCTATGCTTACGACCAATCTAAGGTTCGCCTGAACCAGTTCGCTCTTTGCCCTCCTGGCGAGTCTTTCACCTTCCCGGCAACGGGCCAATGCTTCTCGGAGGTGATAATCATCCATTCCAGCCTCAGTCTGGAGTTTATTTATCTTTCGAAGCCCATTCTCAATTTTACCTTCGAGATCCAATACCTTCTGTGGGGAGAGATTCGTCTGTTTTTTGAGGGCCTTTCGATCGTCAATTAACGTCTTCCAAAGCATCAGGTTCTTTCTGGCTTTGTCCAAAGGCATTTTGAGTTCATATTCAACAGCCCTTAATTCCTCCCTGGCAGTTTCAAGCTTACGAACCAGGAATTTAAGCTTGCCCGCTATATGATCGATCATGTTGCTATTGAGGTTAATGTTCTTCAGGCACGTTATAACTTCGGACCTACTTTTTTCTATTTCAAAATCGAGACTCTCTATGTCATCGCTTTTTGTCCGGGCCGGGAGGTTTCTTTTCATAGCGACGAGTCCTTGATACTTTGCTTCAAGCTCTTTCAATTCATGTATCAGGTTAAGTATTCGTTCAACTACGGAAGAATCGTCACCATCTGGCATTTCTTCATCTTCAAAACCCCGGATTATTTCTTTTACTCGGATCGCTCCCTTTTTCAGTTTGTCCCCAATGGTAAGAACTTCTTTGATTGTAACAGGACAAGCTATGATAACACTGAAGACCTGTTGTTCGCCCTGTTCAATCCTTTTTGCTATTTCTACTTCTCCCTCTCTGGTAAGAAGTGAGACCCCACCCATTTCGTGGAGATACATCTTGACTGGATCATTGCCTCGAACCACGGTATCAGGTTCAGTGACCTTGATCTCCTCTTCATCTTCATCTTCCTCCGATTTATCAATTTCAAGCTCTCTAGCTTTAGGATCTGTTACTGGAATCTTCTTGTCAAAGGGAACCAGCTCAACATTGAACTCAGTCACAATCTTCATCAGAAGTTCGTCGATCTGAGCTTCCCCAACCATCTCAGGTGGGATATGCTTGTTGATTTCATCGTAAGTTAGATATTTTCTGGTTTTGGCCAGATCGAAAAGATCCTTGAATTCGGATTTTAGCTTCGTTTCAGGCATAAAACCTTTTCTCCTTCTGCCCAATTCGTAGTCCCGACAATTTAGGCGTTAGTAGTTAATATTGTAAGAAATACATATCCTAGCGCCGCAGTCGGCGGCCAATCACTAGTAACTCTCTTGCGAGATTATTGTATTCTTCTTCTCCTGAGGCGCATTTCCCCAATCTTTCCTGAATATAACTCTTCCGGCGCAAAAGCTTTTTCAACCGCAAACGGTCTAAGGACTGGTCAATTGCAATTGCTCCATCTACTTCCGGTCTGAGATCATCCTCCTCGGGCTTTGGTTGTAACCAACTTGCTACCAACGCGGCCATCTCTGAATCCTCAAGAGACAGGGAGAATTGCCTGGTATCAAACGTTCCCCTTTCGTTAAAAAAACTTACAATAGCCCGCGCCAGTCTGGATAATGATGGATTTTCAATCTCCCTTAAGACGCCGGTTTCAGCGATGCGTTCTATAAACCCCTGCTGAGTAAGCATTCCTCTTACAACATTGCGTTCGTCGGCTGGAAAGTCAAACAGGGATGAAGCCGGTTTTTGCTTCGAAGAACCGCTTTGCGAGGTCTGATCAAACTTGTTGGTCGCAACCGCGCGTCGCAATCTTTCTTCCTTGATCCTGATCCGGGAAGAGAACCTTTCTATAAGATAATCCCGCTCTGGAGAATCGGCAATCCGTCTCAGGACAGGAAGACATTCTTCAAGGGCCTGATTGCGTCCGGCAATACCTTTAAAATCATATTGGGCGTCCAATTGATCGAGAAAAAAATCTATCATCGGCTGGGAAGATTCGATAATTTTCTGGAAGCCCTGGGTTCCGATTCGGTTGATAGCGCCATCCGGGTCTTTGTCATCCTTTAATATGACGCTTTCAGGCTCGATCCCTTCACTTAGGAATATCGGCAACGAACGTTTTACGGCGCGTAAACCGGCTTCATCCCCGTCGAAAATTGTCACAACTTTTCCAGAGAAGCGCTTTAGCAGTCTGGCGTGTTCAACTGTAAGCGACGTCCCAAGGGGAGCAACCACGTTGAGTATTCCACGTATCCTCAATGAAATTTGGTCGAAGTAACCCTCTACCAGAATTACAAAACCATTTTTCTTGATAGCGTCTTTGGCAGAGTCAAGTCCGAACAACAAGTTCTTTTTCTTAAAGACAATAGACTCCGGCGAGTTCAGGTATTTGGGGTCAGCGGCGCCTAACGCTCTACCCCCAAACGCTACAAGCTCCCCACTCAAACCGCGTATAGGAATCATAATCCGGCCACGGAAATAGTCATAATAGCCGCCGCTTGGCTTTTCCCTTAGGAGGCCAGCGATTAAAGCGTCCCTAACGCTCAATCCCGAACTGGAAAGATGACTTTCAAAACCATCCCATGAATCAGGAGCAAAACCCAACCCCAGGAATTCTATCCATTCTTTGCTAATCCCTCGATTAATTAGATATTCCTGAGCCTGAGGATCGTTGCTCAAGCTGTGAACAAAGAATGACTGGGCCAAATCAAGAACCCTAAACAATCTTTCTCTGGTGTCATCCCTTGCTATATCGCCCTTTTCGAGTTCAAGGGCTATGCCGTATCGCTGGGCAAGCAACTTAACGGCTTCTACGAAAGAGAGGTTCTCTATCCGCATGACAAAATTGAAAACACTGCCCCCAACAGCACACCCGAAACAGTGAAAAATACTCTTCTGGGGAGATACATATAACGATGGGTCCTTGTCTCCGTGAAACGGACAGACCCCTCTATAGTCCTTGCCCGCTTTCTTGAGTTCTATGTAGCCTGAGACGACCTGAACTATATCAGCCGCAGCGGCGATTTCAGAGATTTTGGATTCCGGAATCCTCATTTTTTACTCCGGTCTCAAATCCACTATCGTCGCGCCGGCGCCACCTTCCTGTGGGAGCCCAAGCCTGGAACCTAAAACCAGCGCATGAGTAGATAAATATTCAGCAATCGCCTGTCTCAGGCGACCCGTGCCTTTGCCATGAATGATCCTCAGTGAAGTCAAACCACCGAGGATAGCGTTGTCGATAGCTTTCTCAACCACGGGGAGGGCATCTTCTACGCGCATGCCGATTACATTGACCTCCCACTTAGGTGTGGCACGAGGGATATCTACTCCAAGAATAGATTTTTTTGAAGAATTTTTTTTGCTATCAGGTATTTTAATTAGAGTCAAGTCTTCCGGGTCAACTCGTATAGTAACATTTCCAACCATCACATCTACCTTTCCTCTTTCGGCTGAATACCTTAGAACGCCTTGCTTCCCCAATGATTTAATTCTGACAGTGGCCCCCTGTTCTAACAGTTTCTTCGGTTTGGTTAACGGAATTTCAAGCTTCTTGACTATTTCCTGTTTTATTTCCAGGATCTTATCCTGTATCTCTCTTCCAGATTTAACCTGGCCGGACTTTAGTGACTGCTTGAGGCCTGACAGGTCCTTTTCCGCTTTCCTGATTAATTCACTGGCTTCCTTTCTAAAAGTTTCTACAAGTTCCGCACGTCGTTCACGCGTTTCAGTCAGTTCCCTATCGACGGTGTTTCTTAATATCTCGATATCCTCACGGGTCCTGTCCAGAGAAGCTAGTTTTTCTCTGAGACTCGAAATTAGCGCCGCGCTTCCACCAAGAGCAGTGTCGGCATAATGTCTAGCAGCCATTATAACATTCGGCGGTAAGCCCATCGTTTCGGCGGTGGTAATGGCGTGACTCTCCCCAGGTAAGTCGTACAACAGGCGAAACGTCGGTTTTAGTGTAGCTGGATGAAATTCCACACTAACGTTCTTGGTTTGGGATGTCGAAAGAGCATAAGCCTTAAGCTGGGTGAGATGCGTCGTGACAACGACATGGGCCTGTTTTGACTTTAGTTCATCAATTATGGCCATGGCCAGAGCGGCGCCCTCATCCGGATCGGTAAAACCACCAAGTTCATCCAAGAGGACAAGATCTCCAGCTTGTACCAGCTCCAAGATCGTCTTAATCCTAACAAGATGACCTGAAAAGGAAGAAACTCGTCCTCTAATATCCTGTTCATCACCGATGTCTACCATAATCCTGGAGAAAATTCCGATCTTTGTCCCCTCTTTAGCCGGTGTCAACAGGCCACAGGAGGTCATAAGAGGAAACAGCCCGGCAATTTTTAGAGCGACGGTCTTTCCACCCATGTTGGGTCCGCTGATTATTGTGACCAATGTATCGGAATCCTGTATAACGTCCATGGGAACAACGTTCACATCATCAGCCGCCAGTAACAAAGGGTGTCTGGCGCCAATTATCCGAAAGCCGTCTTCAGACAGCTCGGGCGAATTGCAATCCATCTTGATGGCATATTCCGCCTTTGCCTGGTAGGCGTCCAACTCGGACAACGCCTCAAAATTTCCAATCAAGTGCTCAAGAGAAGCCCTTATTTCTTCTGATAGCTTTCTATATACCTTTAATATGGCGTCCCTTTCCTCGTCAGCCAGGGAGGCCATCCTGTTGTTATGTTCAACGACATCAAAAGGCTCTACGTAAACAGAGGAGCCGGATCGCGAATGATCGTGAACAATTCCATTCATCAAGCCCTTGAACTCAGGACGGAGTAGGATGACATACCTGTCATTCCGAACCGTCACATAGTCTTCCTGGACGACTCTCGCCAATTCCCGGTCTCTGACTATTTTGTCAAGGCGTTTATGAATCCGTCCACGAAGGGCTGAAATCTCATCGCTGATACGAATCAATTCCGGGCTAGCATTGGGTTTGACTGCCCCATTTTCATCCAGGGACCTCTTAAGAACCGCCTTTAGTTGACCAAGTGACATCAGACGGCCAAAGTAGAGTTTAATCAGCTCGAATCGCTCCTCGAGATCTTCAATTCTCCTCTTAACTGTAGAACTGACCGCAAGTAAATCACGTATAGCAAGTATTTCCTCTGGATCCAGAACTGAACTAAGTCCGGATAATTTTTCGAAGACCCCTTCTAAAGGAACAAGCCCGGAAAAGCTGAAGTCAGCGTAAAGATTCAAGACCTCCTTCATTTCAAGCGCCATTTTGAGCTTCTTCTCTATGATTGAAGAATCATCCAGGGGGAAGCTGTTCAGGACCCGAAGTTTACCAGGCATGGATCTGGCGTGGGCAGATACCTCTTCCAGAACACTGGGTAATTCCAGCGCCTTTATGCTGTCAATAACAACATCCGACATATATTCCTCGACTCATTGCACGTTGCGAATTGCTAAAGTTGGCAGGTTGCTGGGAGATTCTAAATCGAATAATGCATGACTCTCAAAAAATACTGGTTACTTTAAAAGGCATTACGCCGTCTTTTGCAACTACAGACGAACAGGGACTCCCTCCGAAACCAAATACCTTTTTAGTTCCGCTATAGGTATTTCTCGATAGTGGAATATAGAAGCGGCCAAAGCCGCATCAGCTCCACCCTTGATTATTGCGTCCCTAAAATGTTCAACAGTTCCTGCGCCTCCGGAGGCGATTACCGGAATCCCGACGATATCGGTAACAGCTCGGGTCATAGATATGTCATAACCATCCTTGGTACCGTCCGCATCCATGCTCGTCAGCAGAATTTCGCCCGCTCCCTGGGCCTCCACCTTGGTAGCCCATTCCAGGAGATCGATCCCTGTCATCGTTCGACCGCCATGAATAGATATTTCGAAACCCGATGGGGTGCGGCCGGTCTTTTTCCCATCGATTGCGACAACTATACACTGACTCCCAAACATCAAGGACGATTCCCGTATAATCCCCGGGTCTTTGACGGCTGCGGTATTCAACGAAACCTTGTCAGCCCCGGCATTTAGGAGTCTTCTAATATCAGCGGTGGTCCTTACCCCTCCACCAACAGTGAGTGGCATAAACACTTGCTCCGCAGTACGTGAGACAACATCGAGTATTATGTCCCTCTTTTCATGGGAGGCCGTTATATCAAGGAAAACCAACTCATCAGCGCCTTCCTCATCATAGAACTGCGCATTTTCGACTGGGTCTCCGGCATCCTGCAAATTTACAAAATTAACGCCCTTGACCACTCGCCCTTGATTCACATCGAGGCACGGAATAATTCGCTTAGCTAACATCTGAACTCTCTGTGAGTGAAATTGCCTCTTTGAGGTCTACTGCGCCTTCGTAAAGGGCCCTTCCGATGATAATACCTGTAACTCCATATTTTTCAAGGGCTAATGCCTTTTTCACATCTTGAATATTTGTCACACCACCAGAAAGAATTACTGGCGTATTCACTGCCATCGCAAATTCTGCGGTTGCCGAAAAATTGGGGCCGACCATCATGCCGTCTCGCTCGATGTCTGTGTATATGAAAGCAACGGGAGAATCGGAATCAAAAACCAGGGCCAACTCTCGGGCTTCGTAGTCCGTAGCCTCGGTCCATCCTTGAACCGCCACCCTTCCAGCCTGAGCGTCTATTCCTATCGCCACTTTACCTGGGAATCTCCGGATGAGTTCCAGGGCTAGATTAGGGGTTCTCGCTGCGAGGGTCCCTAAGATAACTGTACTGACGCCGATGTCCAGATACATCTGAGTCGTGTTTTCGTCTCTGACCCCGCCGCCAAGTTCTAGTGGGACATTGGTGTTTCGGGCGATCTCCCGAATTATCTGGAGGTTTACCGGTTTTCCATCAATTGAGCCATCCAGGTCAACAATATGGATCCGTTTTGCTCCCAGTCTTTCCCATGTTATGGACTGATTTACGGGATTGTCGTTGAAAACAGTTGACAGTTCCATTCGCCCTTGTCTCAAGCGGACGCACTTGCCGGCTTTGAGGTCTATTGCTGGGATTATTATCATTATTGAACTTATGCAAATAAAAAGCCCCCTGATTGAGGGGGCTTTTCTGTCGGTTTTACTGCTGCTTGATGTTATTCAACCGGCAGGTAGTATACGAACGGGGGCCACGGCACGATGAACTTCCACATTGGCACGGCCACAGGGATTGGGGGGGGCCCGCAGCTTACGGGGGCGCATACCGGCATTTGAGGGGCCGGATACTGCATTTTCACCTGGATGGCGGTCGTCAATCTCTTCGGTTTGCAAGGGGTTTTCACCACGTTACAAGGGGCGTTAACCACTCTAGGAACCGGAGGAAGTGGACATCCACCCACGCCGCATGCTGGAGCCGAAGCCGGCATTACCATGGGCTCTGGCGCTGCGACTGCGCCCTCAAATGTCCCGGCCCATACTGCGCTCGTCGATACAACGGCGACCAGGATGAAACCGAGAATCGCTAACTTTTTAACCATACCCTTAATCCTCCTTTCGAAACACTCATTATATCTTTGTAACTCTGTTGTCATGTTAAAGGACACCGAAAGCCTACTTCTTTACCTTGCAAGGCATTGGAGGCGGAGGCGCCATTGGAACACCACAAACGGGTTTCATTTTGATATAGTTGGCTTTCACGTATACGCAGCGCGGAACTTTAACCGGCTTGCAGCACCTGTCCAAAGAGTTATCAAAATGTTCGACCTTAATGTCGGTTACCGGCACCAGCCACTCATAGCGGCCAGGGGCGATAGGATTCGGAAAAGCCTGTGGGTTTCCGTAGAATGCCAGAGGTGTGCGCGGCCACGCAACTCCTGCTAGATACGGAGCAACCACCCTAACTCTTCGCAGCTGCGCTGGAACAGGGGTAATCACTTCCGTGACCTGGGAATAATTGGTGGCGGCAGGACCACACAGCGGTGGCAATCCCGGTGGTGGCGGCATATAGGCGCACCCTCCGGCGGGGCCGCCGGCAAAGGAAATCGTGCTAGCGCCGCACAGCGCGAGAACCAAAAGGCTCAGAAGAAACAAACGTTTAACCATACCCTCAATCCTCCTTTCAACAGTTCCTCCCAAAAAACCGTTCGGGAGACCCGTAAAAACATTCCCGGATAAGAATCCGATATATTCCGGAATGTATTTTTGGTATCAAATCGGATAGCAAATGTCAAGCATTTTTTTGCCCGACGCCTCTAGCCATCATGCCCGTTAAATCCTCGTCCACTCTAATTTCATGAACTCAGTACGGGTCCGCGACCAATCTCCATTATTTAGGTAGGTCGCCTTCATAAAAACCTTTTAATAAAAAGTTTATTGACGCTAACGATTTTTATCAGAGGTTGTGAACTAAGTCAAGGATTTTTTGGATCAACCCCGCAATAAGCACGCAATCGGTTATATCATCCCATAGCCTCCGTCTACGCATAACACCTGTCCAGTAACATAATCAGATTCTGTCGA
>JACWAG010000233.1 GCA_014874425.1 Syntrophaceae bacterium
AAATTATACAGGAGAATGAAATGGCGTTTACAATATGAATTCGGTACAAAGATTGCCTGCGGTTTGTCGCAATAAGCCATGAAAATCCGTATCGTTCCGCTACTCGCTCCATCAGTTCGCTTGAAGCTACAAAGGCGGTATTCACAGCCATTATAAGGGTAATACTAGCCAATACGGCCACAGTGATCCCGAAAGGGGCCCCATTTAACATGGTGGCATAGTGTGTAATAAGGTCTCCTTCATGCTCCGCGAAGTTGATGGGAGCGGATAACGCCAACGCGGCCACAACAGGCGTAACAATGCCTACGGTGAGAGCAAGAAACTTATAGGCTTTTGCGATTTCGCGCCAAGAACGGACAAACCCTGCTGTTTGAAGGACCGATTCCACACCGGAATAAGCTAGTACACAACTGGCTACCGAAGCTATAAAAACACCATAACCCTGGGTCCAGGACCCGCTATCTAAATGCTTCGCCGCGCCGGAAATAGAAACTTGCAAACGAGCTAATGAGTCATGGTCGAGCCCCAAGACTCCGGAAGCGATTAAATTAAGAAAAACAAAGGCCGCAAGAACGAAGACCCCGAAAGTGAAGCGCACATTATCCCTGATCCCTATAATGTTCAGGCCTGCGATGCCCCAAACAATAACCATCGCTGTAGCAATCTTCCATAGATGCGGCATTTCGACAAATGATGTAGCGTTTTCTATGGCGCTTATGGCCGATATACAGGCCGTCAGTATGTAATCTACCATGATTGAAGAGACCGCTACGAATGACACCATAGGTCCCAACACCAAATACGAAAAAGAGTAAACGCCGCCCCCGAAAAGTTTCTGGCTCTCTAGAATTTCCGAAATTTATACTAAACGGGAACTAAAATAGCGGATGACAATAGAGGTAAGAGCGATAAAGAAAATAGCCGCAGGACCGATAAATCGATATGCCTCGGCCGGAGCGTAAAAAACTGAGGTCAGCTCGTCCATCAGCGTAATTACGCCCACGCCGAGCCAAGTGAGCCAGAACCTGCCATTTGAGTAATTAGTAAGGAGGCTCGGCTTTCGCAAAATATGGACAAAAAGACCCAAAAGCGCCGCATTTACAATTAACAGTACGGCGAGTTTCATTGAAATTATGGTCTGATTTGCCTAGACGGCCAGGAAACAGGCACGGCGCACACCTGCTTCATCCGCCTCCTATTAAGAATGTAGGCGGCGACGAAAGCCAACCCGATTATGAGGAAGATCAAGACTTGGTATATGGAATACTCTGCTATAATAGCCCACTGTTCACCCAAGATATAACCCATTGAAATCATGGTAATAGACCAGAGTAAGCCCCCAGTGTATGCGAACAGGGCGAACACCGGCAGCCTCAATTTTGATACCCCGGCGAAGAACGCCGTCCAATGCCGTACGCCAGCGACGAAATATCCAAAAAGAAGCCCCCATTTTCCGAATCGGTCGTACCAGCAATTGAGTTTGTTCAGCCTGTCTGAGGTCACTCTGACAAGATGGCCATATCTGTCAACTATAGGAAATCCAAAAAAACGACCGAGCGCATAACTCAAGCTTATTCCTAACAAACTTCCAACCCAGGCGGAAGCCATGGTCGGCTCAAGCTTTAGATAGCCCGCCGATACAAGATACCCGGCAAACAGCAGAATAAGATCATCAGGGAACGGCGCGCCCACGATGCCTAGCATCAATAGCCCAATGAGAGACACGTACCCATATGATACAATCCAGTCCTGAAGAATTTCCATTAACAGCCCAATTACATTCGTTCCCTGGTCTGCGATTCCGCGACACGCTGTCGACCAGTCCAAAGCCGCAATACGGCGAGTTATTTCGCGTCCGCTCTCACTCCGGATGATTCGACAGGTTTGGCCTCTTGAGGTGGAAGTTGCGTTGATTGGGCTTGTGTGTGCTGCACAGGCTCGTCGTCCGGGTCAAGACTTTTCTTCAAAACTTTGATGCCTTGGCCCAAACCACCCATTATTTCGGGAATTCTCTTTCCACCAAAAATTACGAGCACGATGCCAAGGATTAATAGTAACTCAGTCGGCGCTGGAATGCCCATGTGGACCTCCTGTTTTTCAAATACGCGAGGTTTAAAACCTGTTTTGATGGTAAGGCATTGTAGGCCCGCTGTCAATCATGAACCGGGCCTATGATCTTATAGCAAATTTTCAACAATTTAGAGGATAAAGGGCCAGAAAAAGGCTTTAATGTTTTGCCGGTTTTCCAAAAATGCTCCTAAAGTGTGCTAAATGAGTTCTTTAACAAATCTTAGCACAATAAGGGCTATCAGTGCTATAAGATAGATTCGGAGAAAGAAAAGCGCGAATCGGGTAGTTCTTGTCATTTGAATACGGGCCATGATTGTCTCCTTAACTTCTAACTCTAGTTTCGATACCCTTCATGATGTCATTATAACGAATCGTTCCCAGTATGTGATCCTGACCATCTACAACAGGGATCATCCGGTAATGATACTTGGCGAACATCTCAGCTAAATCCTTGCGTTCGTCGTTCTCCTCCGCCGTAACTACAGGGGCTGTCATGATCTCGCTGATTTTTACGTCATCGGGAGCGAGAACCAGTTCACGGAGATCAACAACACCAACGAGGACGTCATCTTCATTAGTTGCAAAAATG
>JACWAG010000234.1 GCA_014874425.1 Syntrophaceae bacterium
CTCCAGAGTCAGCGGCTCAAAATATAGACGATCCGAAGTATCATAGTCAGTGCTGACAGTTTCCGGATTGCAGTTGACCATTATAGTTTCAAATCCATCTTCTTCGAGGGCGAACGCTCCGTGAACGCAGCAGTAATCAAACTCGATCCCCTGCCCTATTCTGTTTGGCCCACCGCCAAGGATCATGATTTTCTTCCTGTCAGTCACCCCTGATTCATCTTCATCTTCATAAGACGAATATAGATATGGAGTATGCGCCTCAAATTCGGCTGCGCATGTATCCACCCTCTTGAAGACAGGTCGAACATTATTCTCTATTCTCAGGTTACGGATCTCGTCTTCGCTGGAATTCAGTATTTCAGCCAGCCTTATGTCCGAGAAACCCATTGCTTTGGCTTTGACAAGATTGTCACGGCATGATGGCCCATCAATCCAACCTTGTTCCTGAATTTGGGATTCCATTTCAATTATCTGACGAATTTGATCCAGGAACCAAGGGTCAATCTTAGACGCCGAATATAATTCAGGAATACTCACTCCGGAACGTAAAGCGTCGCCGATTTGCCACAATCGATCTGGGGTCGGCCTCTTCAACCGATCAAGTATCTCTTCTCTTTTCAGACCGACCGGAAGTCGCTGTTCCAAACCATAGACGTCTGTTTCAAGTGAACGAATGGCTTTTTGTAGAGATTCCTTGAAAGTTCGACCGATGGCCATAACCTCCCCGACCGATTTCATTTGCGTGCCGAGCGTGTCATCAGCTCCAGGAAATTTCTCGAATGTAAAACGAGGAATTTTCGTAACAACATAATCAATCGTTGGTTCAAAAGAGGCAGGTGTTTTAAGGGTAATATCATTAGAAATTTCGTCTAGCGTATAACCAACCGCAAGTTTAGCCGCAATCTTGGCTATTGGAAAACCCGTAGCTTTTGAGGCGAGCGCGCTGGACCTGCTAACCCTCGGGTTCATCTCAATTACTACCACTCGCCCATTTTCCGGGTTCACGGCAAACTGGATGTTCGATCCACCAGTGTCGACCCCTATTTCTCTGATGATCGCCACGGACTGGTCGCGTAATATTTGATATTCCTTGTCCGTCAGTGTCTGCGCTGGAGCCACGGTAATCGAGTCACCAGTATGAACACCCATAGGATCGAAATTCTCGATCGAGCAAATAATTACAACATTATCACCAACGTCTCTCATCACTTCCAATTCAAATTCTTTCCATCCAAGGACCGATTCTTCGATAAGAACACGTCCTACAGGTGAAGCTTCCAGCCCCCATAGGGCGAGGCGCTCGAAACTTTCTTCAGTAAAAGCTATACTGCCACCGGTCCCACCAAGTGTGAATGAAGGCCTAATAACATTAGGGAAACCAATCTCTTTGGCGATTTTCCAAGCATGATCCAATGATTCGGCATAGCCACTTTTGGGTAGGTCCAAGCCTATGTTGCTCATGGCCACTTTGAATTGATCACGGTCCTCAGCCTTGTTGATGGCTTCTATACCGGCGCCTATAAGCTCTACTCCAAACTTCTTCAGGATGCCCGCTTCATGAAGTTCAACAGCTCGATTTAGCGCGGTCTGACCGCCTATCGTTGGCAAAAGGGCGTCAGGACGTTCTTTTGCTATTATGTTGGCGAGAACATCTATTTTCAAGGGTTCAATGTATGTGGCGTCTGAGAACTCTGGGTCCGTCATAATTGTGGCCGGGTTTGAGTTTACCAGTATAACCCTGAAGCCTTCTTCTTTAAGGGCCTTCAAGGCTTGAGTTCCTGAGTAGTCAAACTCACACGCCTGACCTATGATTATAGGCCCCGAACCTATGAGCATGATCGATTTAATGTCTTTTCTTTTAGGCATAAAAGTATTCTCTTCCGCTACTCTATGTATTAATAAAACAAGATTTTAAGAAGCATGATATAAATCTTATAGACTATATGGCTGTTAGTTCAAAAATTCAATACTAACTCCTTGCAGACGGTAATCCCTCAGTTACGCGCGACGACCTAGCAGAGATCCCCAATGATTCCAACAAAGCGACATCAAAATGCCGCGATTAACTTAGGAGTTACTGTAGACGAAGTTAGAGTTTTCAGGACAACAAATGTCGGTTTTTGATTTCGGCGAAGTCAGGCTGCACTTGAAAGAATCATGGGCCATTGGCTGGCCAATGATGCTGGTCATGTTTTTTCAGTTTTCCATAGGCATAGCAGATGTGTATGTGGCTGGGCTGCTTGGCGCCGATGTATTAGCTTCAGTCGGGTACGTAGGTCAATTGTACTGGACCCTGATGATACTTGCAAACGCGATATCCGTAGGGACCGTTTCCATGGTGTCCCAAGCGTACGGAGCAAGATCTCGGGTAGGAGTAGGTCATATTTCCGCCAACTCCATGACCATGGGAATTGTGGTCTCCGGCCTAATAACTGCTATTTCATGGCGATATGGGCATGAGATTATAGAGCTTTCGGGAATGCCTGATTCTATACGAGGAATCGCTGAGAATTTTATCAAAATCTTTTCTCTCGTCCTAATGCCCACATATCTGATGATAATAACCAGTGGGATTCTGAGGGCTTCAGGTCGGGTAAAAATCGCGATGGTTTTTAGTTGCGCGGCATCGCTCCTAAATGTGATTGGGGATTTTGTTCTTGTTTTCGGCTGGGGGCCCATACCATCATTCGGATATCAAGGCATAGCATGGTCAACGGCTTTCGCTACGACGTTTGGCATGGTTTTAAACCTTTCTATTATATTCACCGGTCCATACAAAATCACCCTGGCCTCAATGGGAAAACCATTGGGGAAATGTTTAAAAAACCTTGTAAGGTTGGGTGTTCCTACGGCTCTTCAGCAAACAGCCTGGAACGCCGGAACTTTGGTCGTTTATTTCCTGATTACCAGATTGGAAGGTTCCCAGGTCACGGCGCTCGCAGCCATAACGGCAGGTGTCCGCGTAGAAGCGATAATATTTCTACCTATTTTCGCATTCAACATGGCAGCGGCGGTAGTTACCGGAAACCGAATAGGAGCCAAAGATTTTGCTAGGGCTAGGGCAGGAGCGAAAGTCACCGCCCTTTTATGCGTCTCGATCATTATGGTTCCCACGGCGGCTATATTTGTGTTCGCTCCCAAGATCTCAAGTTTCCTGACGACTGATCCGGCCGTTTTAGCGGAAATGACCAGATACTTGCGTATAAACATGTTGGCTGAGCCCTTTTTTGCTTTGGGCATCTCACTTGCGGGGGCTTTGCAAGGCGCTGGAGACACTTTTGGAACCATGCGTATAATATTTGCCAGCATGTGGTTATTCAGGATTCCTTTCATTATGTTCGCAATCTATGCTCTGAAGATCAGCCCCACCGGGATTTGGTGGTGTATGGCAATTTCCGTGGTGATCATGTGCGTGCTCATCGTCTACAGATTTCGAGGCGACAAATGGACGCACGCGTCCATAGACAAGATTAAGAACACAATGCTCTGGGAAGCCTGTTTGCCTCTGCAAGCAAAATTACCGACTGTTACAAATCCCAGTGACAAGTGCTCAGGCACATAATCTGGTTTCTGAAATCATTCCTTTGGTGTTCATCATTGCGAAGATTGTGACATCTTGCGTCAAAAACCACAGTTCTAATCTATGTGACACTTTTCCCCTTGACTCTCTCTTTGGATTATTATTTATAGTTACACTACAAAAATTTCCAAAATGGCGGGTAGGGATAAAATGAAATCTGCACGGCTGGGATTAGAGGGGGCAGTTCGTCCAAGATTAGGCAACCTTTTCGTATATTGTCTTGGCTTGTTGTTGGTCCTTTTATTTTGCTCTTTAGTCGGCGCTCAGGGTTCTACTTTTGCTGGCCGAGGACTGCAGTCAGTTGCGTATCCTACCGATTTGGCGCCATCCAAACCATATTCACCACCCGGAACATCAGGGCCTCAATTTGGTGGATCTTCCGACCTTGTTCCGTTTTCAAGTGAAATGGTCAGGAACTGGCTTCCTATAATTCCTAACCTGCAATTTGGCTTCAATTATCTGTTCGGAAGAAATCTCAGCCAGTCTTGGTGGACTGCGGACTACGTCCTGCCCGTTTCTCTGACTCGAAGCGACATAGTTTTTGGTGAAGCGCACCTGGATTCCGCCAATTCAGCGTCTACAGGGGGTTTTCCTTTCCTGAACAATTTCTGGCAGCAAGGACCGGCTGGTCTCCAGAACCGAATCGATCTTTCTTTTGGGGTGGGATACCGCAAGCTGTTCGGCAACAACGCGCTGTTAGGAGTTTACGGGTTTTATGATTCTACGCGGTTGTCAGGTTCGTGGAGGTCCGCTGGAAGTATAGGGGCGCAGGCTGCGGCTAATGGACCCGGCGATTCCGCTGTCGACCTCAATGTCAATTACTATTCCGATTCTTATGTTGGTTTCGATTCTCGTGGAAGTGTTTTCCCGACTTATAATCTTTTTGGCGCGATCGCTCATGGGGAAGGCAACTACGACTTAGAAGCCGGGGTTTCCCAGCCGTTTTTCAATCACGCATATGATCTCAGGGTAAAGTTGGCCGGATATCGGTATGACCTCGGAAACTCGAAAGTTCATGGCCTACGCACAGGCGCCGATGTCACAACAGCCGATGGAGTGTTTAAGGTTTCCGCTGAATACGGGAATGATCGGCTTATAGGCCAATATGGACAGATCGGCGCATATGTCAATATCGGGTTTCAAGCTGAGAATATAGTGAAGGGCGAAAACCCGTTTACCAAACCGGAACCGATTTTTAAGAGCCCTAGACACTTAAGGCAGTTGGCCTCGCAGCCAGTCAAGAGAAACTGGGTTAAACCGTCTGCGGTGATTGCCAACACCAAATGTGAGGGATTGCCGGACGACTCCCAGTTTAGTGTCGGATATAGC
>JACWAG010000235.1 GCA_014874425.1 Syntrophaceae bacterium
CCCCTCGCCGTGCTTCGTTGAGATGACATGCGGATCCCGTTCATTATGGCACGGATATAGCAAGGGTCAAGCATGCATACCATCTTAAGCCGTTTAGGCATTATGTTGTGGCGGTCCGTATGCAGCGTGTGTGGTGACAGAGCGGTAGTTGATATAGCCAGACTCTATTCCACTGAAACTGAAACATTATACTGGAAGTTCAACATTAGACTGTGATAGAATAAAAGTATAATATTATAGGTTAAACTTTCTGTACTGTTTTTATAGTATAGGAGGATATTGCCATGTTATGTGGATGTATTGAATGTCATAGAATTTGGTGTGGAATTGAGGAATTTAATTCATTAGATTTATCAGACTTAAATCTAGATTCTAGTACGGATATTAGTCATGGGATTTGTCCAGAGTGTTTCCAACGCCACAAGGACAGGGTCCACCAACACCAGAAGAATAACGGATACTCCGAATGTTACGATAGAAATGATAATTGCAATAATAATAAATGCTTGTTCAAGCCGGCGTGTGGTAATTCTGCCATCAATAGCTGGAGGTCTAGTATTGTCTTACTAAATGCCAGTAATTTAGCTTTCGATTAAGTGGCATGTCAGGACCGTGGCTTCGAACCTTTGTCCCAGGAGATTGTCGGCTACTGTCAAACAATGATTGGAGTCGGTAGTCACTCTAAACCGGCGGTTCTGTATACAGCTCAGGTCATATGTCAAGGTCCTTAACTTCCTGAGATCTCTCCTTGATAAACACGAATCTCTTGCGGACATCTTTACCCATTAACGTGTCAAATGCTTGACGGGTCTCGGATTCATCATCGATTCTTAATTTAAGGATACTTCTGGTAGATGGATCCATTGTTGTGGATTTAAGTGTAGGAGCGTCCATTTCTCCCAATCCTTTGAATCGCTGGATGTCAACATTCTTGCCGTTCCTACGTTTTATAAGGGCATCTTTTTCCTCGTCCGTAAATACATATTTTACCTGGCTGTTTTTCCCGGACCCGAAACTGATCTTGTAAAGTGGGGGCATGGCCAGATAAATGTGTCCCCTGTGAACCAGTTCGGGAAGGAAACGATAGAAAAAGGCTAGCAGTAGAGTAGATATATGATGACCATCAACATCAGCGTCAGTGTTTATAATTATCTTGCCGTATCTCAGTTTGGAGTAATCGAAGTTCTTTCCAATACCTGTTCCGACGCTTTGAATGAGGCTTGTGACTTCTCTATTATTCTTTAGCTTCTCCACCGAGGCTTGTTCTACGTTGAGAATCTTTCCCCTAATAGGCAAAATAGCCTGAAATTTACGGTCTCGAGCCTGTTTCGAAGACCCTCCGGCGCTATCACCCTCTACAATGAAAAGCTCGGTTTTGTCACGAGAGTTCAATGAACAGTCAGCCAACTTCCCAGGTAATGTGAGTCTTGTTGTGGCGGCTTTACGACTAACCTCATCTCTAGCCGCTCTTGACGCCACTCTGGCTTGGGCGGCAAGTGTCACTCTGGAAGTTATGGCTGCGGCCTGCGATGGATTCTGGTGGAGCCATGTTTCAAACGCGGCTTTGAAAGCAGGTTCAATCTGTTGGGCTTCCGGACTATTCAACCTGTCTTTCGTTTGCCCCTGAAATTCAAGGTTCCCATGAAGATATACCGACAAGATCGCAAAGAGCCCTTCCTTAATATCTTCACCGGATACCCCCTTGACTCCTTTGGGAAGCCCGTTACGTTTCTCAATATATGAACGGATCACTCTGGTAACCGCATTTCGGAATGCGTTTTCATGGGTGCCGCCGGCAGGTGTGGGAATGGAGTTCACAAACGAGAGAATCTTTCCGGAGGTCTCTGCTGTCCATGCGAGCGCTACTTCGAAACGAAAATCATTCTGATGCCTGCAATAGAATGGCTGCGCTCCTACAGGCTCATGCCCATCAATCATTTTATTGAGAAAATCTTTTATGCCTTCAGGATAATGGAACGTCCTAACTGTGCCATCTTTCTTATCCTTAAGATTGATCTTGAGGCCTGCAATTAGAAATGACTTTATCTCGAGCCTCTCCCGAATCGTTTCGGTGGAAAATTGGAGAGGGCCAAAAATTTCCTGGTCTGGGACAAAACTTATTTTGGTTCCGGTTCCTCGCGCTGGCGCCTTCCTAACCAGTGGGGTCACAGGCTTGCCCCGTTCGAATTCCTGAACATGCAGAAAACCGTTGCGTTTTACCCCTACAACCATTCTCGAGCTGAGGGCGTTTACGACCGACGCTCCTACGCCGTGCAATCCTCCAGCCACCTTATAGGTGTCATCGTCGAACTTGCCTCCGGCGTGCAAATTACAAAAGATAGTTTCAATAGTATTCTTGCCAGTGGTAGGATGAACTTCAATCGGCATTCCCCGACCTCGGTCCTCAACCGTAACGCTGTTATCCTCACCAAGCATGACATCAATTGAATCACAATGCGCATTGAGGGCCTCATCCACACTATTATCAACAATTTCCCAAACGAGTTGATGCAGTCCTCCTGCGCCGGTATCTCCTATGTACATTCCAGGGCGTTTCCGAACAGCCTCTAAACCTTTTAATACCTGAATATCATCTACAGTGTAAGAATCGCCCATGGACTTCCTTATTCCTTTCAGACACTACGCTCTATCCCTACAATACCAGTAGAAATCTTTTTCCCGCGTCCACCTCTTGCGGACACACGAATTTCTCCAACCGGGATCACATTAGTCTCTCCGTTGGCTTGAATCAACCTGATTGAATCATCTTTCCCTACAACCTCAAGACCTACCACATGCGCCTGTTCCCGGATTTTCATAGAAACTACTCCACGTGCGGGTCCAGACATTATCGGGACCTGATCCAATCTAAACATCAGGATATGCCCTTCAGATTCGGCGACCAACGCAAATTGCGCTTCAGCGTTTTTAACCGCTACCACTTCGTCATCGGCTTCAAGGTTGACCAACTTGCGTCCCAACCGTTTTGTGGGTTCTTTCAGCGACTCCAAATCAAATCTGAATCCTTTTGCCTTTTTAGTTATGAGAACACCGATAGTGTCTTTCCTTTTAGTAGTGGCCACATTTTCAGGCCCTTCAGACCGACTTTCTACAAATAGAGACGGCTGATCAATAGCGGCATTAGGTTCGTCATTGAACTCAAATTCATCGTGGGGGCCAATGTCGTCCGAGACTGAATCCTGCGTCGGTTCGCAAGCCATCAGAGCCACGGCTATCTCGCCATCATCGAGGCGAAGCATTGAACCCAAAGGCTCTCCGAAGCCCCCAGTAGCCGGAACGTCAAGAGACCTGACTGAATAGATTTTGCCTCTGTTTGTAAACACAGTGACTATGCGACAAGTGTTGGTCCTTACAATCCCAAGCAGTGAGTCACCTTCCCGGAACTTCAAGTTGGCCACATTTTCGACTTCGGATTTGATACGTCTTATCCACCCCTGCCTGGAAAGGATTACGGTAGTGTCTTCCTGATCTACAAATGTCTGAACGTCGTAATCAAGGGCCTCCGCCTCTGATTCCGGCACGATCCGTGAACGTCTGGGATCAGTAAAACCGTCGGCGATCTTCTCCAACTCCCTGTCGATTATTTTCCATATGCGAGCGGGGCTGGAGAGGTCTCTTTCTATTTCTTTGGCCTGTTTCCGTTTTAAAGCCAACTCGTCAAGCACCCTACCAATTTCAATACCTACAATTTTATAAAGACGTGTTTCCAGGATAGCGTCCACCTGTTCATCATCAAGTGTAAAATTGTCTTTTAGCCCTGAAGCGGCCTCAGCCCTGCTTCTGGATGAACGAATTATTGCGATGGCTTTGTCCAGATCATCAAACAGGATTTCAAACCCTTCGAGTATGTGAATCCGTTTTCGCAGAATTTCCAGCAGATGGTTAAGTCGCCTAACAGTTTTATGGTACCTGAACTCCAGGAAGTACTTAATTATCTTGTCGAGCGATAGCCGATCCGGGGCTCCCTGGGGATTGATAGCGATGAAATTCATGGGGAAATTAATTTGGAGTTCAGTGTGTCGATAAAGGAAAGCGACTATTGATTCAGGTTTTATATCCGCGCCTCTGATTTCAAGGACTACCCTGATATCCTCTGAGCTTTCGTCCCGCACATCGAAAACATTTCTCAAACGCTTTTCACGGATCAAAACAGCTATTCGTTCAACGAGCTTCGCCTTATTTACTGAATAAGGGAGCGCAGTAATAATAAGTAACGTTTTGCCTCTGCCCTGTTGCTCAATTTTATATGTACCTCGGACACGAATTGAACCATGACCTGACTCGTAAATTTCTCTCAACCTTTCATGGGATTCTATGATCTCTGCGCCGGTAGGAAAATCGGGTCCATTTATGTATTCCATTAGACCAGTTACATCCAAATCGGGATTCTTTATGGCCGCTCTGCACGCCGCTACGATTTCTCCCAGATTATGAGGCGGGAAAGAGCAACTCATGCCCACAGCAATACCGGATGAACCATTTAACAATAAATTGGGAACAGCGGCAGGCAAGACATCTGGCTCTTCCCCTATTCCATCGTACGTTGGTCTGAAATCGGTTGTCCCCTCATCTATGTCCTGCAACAACAGACCTGAGAATCGGCTTAACCGTGTTTCCGTATAACGCATCGCGGCTGGGGAATCGCCATCAATGGAGCCAAAGTTTCCAGAGCCTTCAATCAAGGGGTAACGAAGGCTAAAATCCTGGGCCATCCGTACCAGGGCGTCGTATGCCGCCTGGTCCCCGTGAGGGTGATATTTACCTATAACCTCACCAACAATGGCGGCTGATTTCCTCATTTTGGAAGAGTCGCCCAATTTCATGCCATGCATAGCATAGAGAATTCTTCTGTGTACTGGTTTTAGGCCGTCCCGAACATCAGGTAAAGCTCGAGACACAATCGTAGAGAGGGCATAAGCCAGGTAGCGCTTTTCGACTTCGTCCTTCAGGGAAGTTTCATAGATTTTGTCAGCAGGAAAGGAAGCGGGATCGCTCAAATTATTCGTTTCTCCTCTTGGTTTTGTCTGTCCAAATTCGTGCATGAAATCGAAATCACGGTTATTTTCACCAAGTATGTGATGGGCTCTATCAAATGTATGTTACCGGTTGGTATCCGAACATCTCGTGAGCCTCTTCGAGAAAATTTTCCGAGGGATCGCAGTTCATGGATGTAAGATTTACTATTGTCTCAGTACGGTTAGGTATCACAATGTGTAGCTTAACAGGGATCTTGCCCCTGTGTTTTTCCAAGATCCTTTTGAGTTGTTGTATTTGGATGGGATCAATCCCGGTAGTCGAGATCTTTATCTGTAACTCTTTGCTGAAATATCTGGGAGAGTCTTTAAGCTTGTGGATTTCGTTGACAAGTATCTTAGGGGATTCTGGGTCGCCGTCCCGTGTGCCGGCAAAAATCAGAGGTTCGCCAGTATTGATAGTGTCTCTGCTTGCAGCGTAAACGTCCGAGAATACGGTTCCTTCAACGATTCCTTCCAGGTCCTCGATGGTCACAAACGCCATCCTGTCGCCCTTACGGGTATTTATTTCTTTTACTTTCTTCACAATTCCAGCCAAACGAATAGATGAGTTGTTTGGGAAATGCTCAAGTTGTGAAGTTGTAGCGTTCGTGAATTTTTTGGTGAACTCTTCGTAGTTAAGTAACGGATGACCACTTAGATAGAAACCCATCAATTCTTTCTCAAATCCAAGGCGGGTCATTTCATCCCATTCAGGGGCGTCCGGGATAGATGTGTCTGTAAGGTTCCCAAATTCACCCGGTGAACAATCAGCTGTGAACAGATTGAATTGACCATCGATCCGTTCCTTTTGGAAACTGGCCGCCTGTTCCAAGAGTGTATCCAGAGCGTCGGACATTGCTCGCCTGCTAGGCCCAATACCATCGAAGGCCCCACATTTTATGAGACTGTCTATTACCTTCTTGTTGACTTTGCGCAAGTCAACCCTTCTTGTGAAGTCCTGCAAACTACAGAAGGGACCGGTATCTTCCCGTGTTTCAATTATTGAGCTGACAGCGTTTTCTCCCACGTTCTTGACTGCGCTCAAACCAAATACGATTCGACCTTCGGAGACGTGGAAGTCTTCCAACGATTCATTAACCTGAGGCGGTAAGATCTGTATCCCCATGTCACGACATTCTTGAAGATAAACTGTGATTTTGTCCGAGTTGCCAGATTCAAGGCTAAGCTGAGCGGCCATGAACTCAGCAGGATAATGCGTCTTCAGATAGGCTGTCTGGTAAGTTACCATCGCATAAGCGGCCGAATGGGATTTGTTAAAACCATATCCCGCAAATTTCTCCATCAAATCAAATATATATGAAGCCTTTTCAGGATCTATCTTATTCTTGAGCGCGCCCTTTTCAAACCGGTTCTTTTGCTCGGCCATTTCCGCAAGCTTCTTTTTCCCCATTGCCCGTCGCAGGAGGTCCGCTTCACCAAGGGTATAGTTGGCCAGAGCAGTCGCAATACTCATAACTTGTTCCTGGTAAACGATAACCCCGTAGGTTTCTTTCAGTATCGGCTCTAACTCCGGCAAGGGATATTCAATAGGGATCCGACCGTGTTTCCGATTTATAAAGTCGTCCACCATACCAGATTCCAAAGGACCGGGCCTATAGAGCGCCAATATCGCTATAAGGTCCTCGAACACGGTAGGTTTAAATTTTGTCAGGACATCCCTCATACCCGAAGATTCGAGCTGGAAAACGCCAAGTGTTTCGCCGCGGGATAAGCGTTCAAACGTCATCTGGTCATCAAGTGGGACAGAATTCAGATCGAGCTTGGATCCTTTGGTTTTCTGTATCAGGCGCAGGGTTCGATCAATTACGGACAAAGTCTTTAACCCAAGGAAGTCAAACTTTACCAATCCAATCTTCTCAATCCAGGTCATGTCAAACTGGGTTAGCGTTTCATCGTTGTTTCCCCTGTAGAGCGGCAGTCTTTCTACAAGAGGACTGTCAGAGATCACTATTCCGGCGGCGTGTGTAGACGCGTGCCTTGAAAGTCCTTCCAGAGATTTGGCGGTATTTATCAGGTCACCGACCATGTCCGATTTTTCCATCATCTCTTTTAGTCTTGGTTCTTCTTTGAGGGCCCTTTCCAAAGTCATCTTCAAAGCGTCCGGAATAAGCTTAGCGATTTGATCGGCCTCGGAATATGGAAATCCAAGCACTCTCGCCACATCTCGAACGACGGCCTTGGCCTGCATTCGACCAAATGTTATTATTTGAGCTACCTTTTCTTTTCCATATTTGTTTGAGACGTACTCGATTACCTTCTCTCTACCGTCCGTGCAAAAGTCGACGTCTATATCCGGCATACTCTTGCGCTCAGGGTTGAGAAACCGTTCAAAAAGCAATTTGTACTTTATAGGGTCAATGTCGGTGATCCCGAGCGAATATGCCGCTAGGGAACCCGCGGCTGAGCCTCGTCCGGGTCCTACGGGGATGTCGTTCCTGCGAGCAAAATTGATAAAATCGGCCACGATCAGAAAATATCCTGAGAAACCCATCTCTTGAATGAGATTGATTTCGTGTTCCAGGCGTTCGGAATATTTCTCGGCTTCCTTTTCGGTCAAACTTCCAGACGACAATTCCTTCCGCATGCGATGCTGAAGGCCTTCTCTAGCGTCTTTGGAAAAACGTTCCCTTAGTGTCTCACCCGTGCCCAAATCGAATCGAGGCATATGAATCTTCCCGAATTCAAGCAAAAGCGAACACCTTTCCGCTATTATACGGGTATTCTTGATCGCTTCCGGGGAGTCTCTAAAATCGCTCGCCATACGTTCAGGTGATTTGAAGAAAAACTGGTCCGAGTCAAAACTCATTCTAGATGTATCTTCCAGTTGTTTCCCGGTTTGAATGCACAACAATATTTCGTGGGCCCGGTGGTCCTTCTGATCAAGATAATGGCAATCGTTAGTAGCTACTAAATTGATGTCGAGCTTCTTGGACAGTTCTAACAAAGCCCTGTTGAATTTTCGCTGCTCCTCCAGACCGTTTTCCTGAAGTTCGAGATAATATCGGTCCTGTGAAAAGACGTCGCGAAACCAGGAAGCGGTTTCTACAAGCTTGTTTTCATGACCCGCAAGAGCTAGATCGGCCAATTCGCTGGAAAGGCACCCACTTAGACAGATAAGGCCCTCGTTATATTTCTCCAGCAGGGATTTGTCTATGCGGGGCTTGTAATAGAACCCTTCAAAATAACCGAGTGTGACGAGCTTGCATAGGTTCCGATACCCCTTTTCGTTCTCGCAAAGCAAAATTAAATGATAAGATTTTTGCTCCCCACTTCTCGAAGACTTTTCGAACCGATCACCCGGCGCAACGTAGACTTCGCACCCAATTATAGGCTTCAAACCACCAGCTTGGACCGAGCTGTAGAAATCCATGGCTCCAAACAAATTCCCATGGTCCGTCATGGCGACGGAGGACATCTTGTATTCCTTGGCGCGGGCAATCAGATCAGGAATTCGAATTGCTCCGTCTAATAAGGAATATTGAGTATGAAGATGCAGATGAACAAAATCGGCCCCAGTCATGGCAAGTCCTCATCTTATAAGTCTGTTGATTCTATAGCTCCTTTTAGAGGAGCGTAAACATATCACCGGCGCCTGGGCGCCGCAATCTGTTTTTATTAATTTCAAAAGGACATGGCAAGTTGTGAGATGAAGTCACGGCGTTATTGCTAATATGAATATATAGCTTCATATTTTCATTAAGATATTGACTTTTATTAACAGAATATATTAGAATCAACACGAACCTATTACTGTAACTGCTTTTAGGGAAATGTAGTTTATCAGTTATTAACTGAAGTTAAACCAAAAATACATTCTTGATTTATCGAAAGACTTAGGATGCGGTCAGACAACTTTCTGCAATCGTCTATCACGGGAATACTTGAAACCACTCAGGATTGGCTCGCTCAATTCGGTGGAATACTTATGTTTCTGGGATCATTTATTTACTGGACGTCTAAACCACCATACCGCATTCGGGAGATATTCAGACAGATGGATTTCGTTGGCGTCCAATCTGGAATGTTAATAGTCATGACAGGGGCGTTCACGGGAATGGTTAGCGCCCTTCAGGGATATAACGGCATGAGCCGTTACGGAGCGGGATCACTGGTTGGGGCCACGACCGCTTTGGCGTTGGCAAGAGAATTAGGTCCAGTCTTAACAGGTCTCATGGTTGTCGGAAGGGTAGGATCGGCAATGACAGCGGAGCTTGGCAGCATGCGCATCACGCAGCAGATTGACGCCATTTCCAGTATGGCGGTAGCGCCGATTCAATACCTTGTATCTCCGCGTATTATCGCGACAACTCTAACCCTGCCTTTTCTATCGGTAGTTTTTGGATTTTCCGGAATGGTTGGAGCCTATATCATATCAACGGAATACTTGCACATTGACGCGGGCGCTTTCATGTCAGGCATTAGGGACTACATGACGCCTAACGACGTTACACAAGGGCTTATCAAGGCCTTTGTTTTTGGCCTTATCCTGTCTCTGGTGGCGTGTTTCAAAGGCTATAACGCCAGCGGAGGGTCGCGAGGTGTTGGGGTAGCCACGACTCAATCAGTTGTGCTATCATCGGTTCTAATTCTGTTCTCAGATTATGTCATGACGACAATTATGTTTTGATTCGGGAACACCACGGTTTTCGCGAGTAAGTATGATCCAAGTCGATAATGTTCAGAAAAGATTTGCTCAGCAGGAGGTACTCCGAGGCGTGAGCTTCGAAGTCAAACAAGGGTCCATAACGACGCTTATAGGAAGGTCGGGAGCCGGTAAATCCTTGCTGTTACGTCACTTGATCGGTCTGGATCAACCGGACTCCGGCAGAATAATGATTGACGGCACAGATATAGTTGGAATGCGGACATCTGAGCTTAACGGAATCAGAAGACGCTTAGGGGTATTGTTCCAGGACGGCGCTCTTTTTGATTCGATGTCCGTTAGGGACAATGTGGCATTCCCTTTGAGAGAACACACTACACTCAGTGAAAGAGAAATATTGGATGAGGCTGCTCAAAAACTTGAATTGGTAGGACTTTTAAGTCATGGGAGCAAATATCCGTCTGAGCTTTCCGGCGGCATGAGGAAACGGGTTGGTCTGGCAAGAGCACTAGCGCTCGGCCCGGACCTGGTATTCTTTGATGAGCCTACCAGTGGCCTTGATCCCATAACTCGAGGAGCAATCTACCGGCTCATCGAGACCACTCATGTTGATGGAGAGATTACCTACTTTCTCGTTAGTCATGACATCACGGGAGTCATGGCTATTTCGGATGAAGTCATAATGTTACATCAAGGAAGAATCGTCGCGCAAGGAACGCCAGAGGGTTTCAGGACCAACCCGGATCCAGTAGTTCAGCAGTTTTTATTAGGATCTCCAGACGGTCCAATCGCGATCGATTGAGAAAGGCAAACAGATTATGGACAAGTTTCCCATTCAAGCCAGGGTCGGTTTGTTCTTTTTAGTCGCTGTAGCGATCCTTGCTTATGTGTGGTTCAGGGTCCTGGACTACAGTTTCAGGGAAGGTTTTAATCTTAAAGCCAGTTTCACGTCTGTTGAAGGGTTGGCCCAAGGTAGCCAGGTACAGATCGCGGGCATAAAGGTAGGTCAGGTTAAAGATATAACTTTTAACCCTGAAACCGGAAAAGCGACAGTGTCAATGCTCATCAACGACGCTTATAGGAATATGATCCCTGAAGGCTCTCGAGTCCTCGTAAAAACCAAAGGATTACTAGGAGATAAATACCTTGTGATAGAGCCAGGGAAGCCAAATGCCCGGAAACTAAAACCCGGAGAAGAAATCAAGTCGGTGTTCGAACCAGTGGACACGCAGAAGATGTTTGAAAGTCTGGCGCTTGTTTCACAAGACCTTCAGGCGATTACTTCAGTGACAAAGAAAGAACTGGTCGACGATAAAGGCTCGGAAAAAGTCGATCACATCATTAACAATACCGATGTCCTCATGAAAGAGGCTAAAGATATTATGACCAAGAACAAGGACAAGATAAATAACACCATAGACAACACGGACTCGGCTACTAAAGGCATGAATGAAATTGTTTCACTGAACAAAAACAAGGTTAACCAATTGGTCAACAATTTTGAATCATTTTCCAAGGGCATCGATAAGACTGGGGTCAAATTCGACAAACTGGCCAATGATCTGGACGCCCTTACTACGGATGTCCGTTCAGGCCGAGGGACCTTGGGCAGACTTGTAAGTGACGAATCTCTATATCGGGACGCTCACGCCCTGATTCGAGACGTCAGGGGAATATCCAATAGAATTCAGTATGGTCCCGGGACTGTAGGGAGATTGATCAACGATCCTGAAATGTATTTTGAGGCTCGTCGCGCAATCCGGAACATGAACAAAACAGCGGAGGACATTTCCGAAGTCACACCTATAAGCACCTTAGCGATAATCCTCGGGTCGATCTTCAGATAAGGAGCCCCCATGGGCCTTCCCGCCACTAAACGTAAGGCCTTAACTAATGAGCCTGCGAGACCTGATGAACGACCTTTCTCCGATCTCACGCAGGGGAGGACAGAGCGCTCTATCTTTGTCCGTTCACTGGGGACTTTTCTTCGGATCATGTACTCAATCTTACCTACGGTCTTGGTCATTGGAGCCACATCTTCAGCTCATGGCGCAATTTATGACTATATAAAGTTTACCAGGCCGAGTGGTTTCTTTGCGGTCGATCCTGATTCTGTAATCCGGTCCATGGACCCGACCGCGGATCGACGAACCTGGCGCGTGGGTAAGACTTGGGGCTTTCCTCCGTTCTTTATGAAATCGAAGGTTCCGGGTCTCTTTGAAAGGCTCGACATTCTCTATCCTTTGGCGTTCAAAGAAGATTCAAAATTTAACAGGAAGATCAAGATTATTCCATTATTCGAAAGTCGGTGGTCAAAAATACCTCCTTTTGACTATTACACCAGATTCTTGACCATGTACAAAGGTCGCTCCGATATGGGCCAGGATTATTCAGGTTTTTTTCCTTTCTATGGTTATAGCTATCGAAGATTCGGCGTAGACCGAAACATGTTTTTCCTGTTTCCCCTCTATTACGAAAGTGAAGATGACGGGGCCAAGACGTACAGGTTTTTATGGCCCCTGATTACCTATGCCAATAATCAACACAGGTCTACATTAAAGGTTTGGCCTCTATTTGGAACGGACCACATCCGAAATGATTATAATAACAGGTTCCTTTTATGGCCTTTATTTCAAATTACCGACAAATACATGGGACAGGAACAGTGGACTTCGCTAAAGGCCCTGCCATTTCCCCTTTATGTTTGCAGCCAGACCAATTACGATTACAATCTTGATCTTTTGTGGCCACTATTTGCTTACTACAAGCATTACGCCACAGGTCATCAGCGGTATTCTTTAAGACCTTTGTTCACATACGGATACGGTGGAGGGGTAGAAGAATTCAGCTTTCTTTTTTATTCATCCAAAAAGGATAGGCGCTCAGGGACGTCTTCTTCTAGCACTGATGACTATATATCCCTGGCTGCGGATGAAATCGTGACAGAGCGAAAATTCTTTTTCATGAGCGCAATACAAAAACGTTATAGAAAAGGACTCCTTGTCTACGCCAAATATCGTTTCTGGCCTTTTGCTGAATACACATGGGACGCCGCTAAGGGAAGCCACTGGAAAGTTCCCGAGATCATACCGGTAAAGAATGATTGGTGGGATTTGAATTTGGGCAGATTCCTCAGATTAGTTGACCTTAGAGATACACCCATAACTAGAGAATTGAGTCTGTTCTTTGGGTTGAGCAGACAGAATCAAATCAAGACATTACCTCAAATTGCGGCTCCGCCTACATCCGGTGATGATAACTGGACGGAATTAATCCAAGGGTCTTTCAGAAAAAACTAATTCATTTTAGCAGTAGAAATTTAAAGAGCTGGCTGGTGTCTATACCAGTCAGCTCATGCTGTTTTTAGGCTCTATAAGATGTAAAGCTTACAGAAAGGGTTGGGGTTGTTATTGTTGCCGGCTATTTGTGCTCTCCGTGCTCCTCTTTAGCGCCATAGCCGAAGATCATGGCCTTAAAATTCTCACCAATTGTTTCTCCGGTTGTGGCTAAATACAGGTGAGCTATTAGGAAGGCTGCGAAAAGGGCCCCTAGAATGTAGTGAATTAGGGCCAAAACCCATAGGCCTCCAATAGCTTTAATGAATCCTCCGAAAGTCTCCGGATACATGTAAAGGATACCGCTAATTAGCAGAAGAGGCATTAACAGCAACTGAAATTTCAGGTATGCGATTTTCTGCAGAGGATTAAATTTGTTATCCTCTGTGGGCGCATAAGGATGCGGTTCATGCTTGAATATTCCGTACCCGTAGAATTTCGCCTGTTTGATCATTCCACCAGGGATGTCTCCCTTTTTGGGTATGTAGTGTCTGATTCGACCACTGAGTATCGCGTACAGAAACCACAGGGCCCATGTTATAACAGCGGCCCAACCAAACCAGTTGTGAACATTAACCGCCCAATTGAAGCGCTCGTGGAAAGATTCAGGCCAATGGATCATGGCGCCGGTGATTATAAGCATTATTATACATAGGGCTTGGAACCAGTGCCAGATACGCTCAAATATCGGATGAAGATATATCTTTTCACTGGCCCCGTGATGGAAACCTTTTCTCCTCGTCAGAATTCTAAGTCCGCCGTGGAAGACTGGCAAGGCGAAGGTCCCTAAAACAACGAGAATGATAATCAAATCTAGAATAGGAATGCGGTTGGCGCCAACGACATAGCTGAACCTCTTGAAAAGGTCCGCATTGATAAAATGAGTTTGCAGAATATACGTCATCAGATTAGTGGGAGTTGGTTTTGTCTTTGACAATACGGAAAACTTGGAGTGGCAATTTTCACAACTCACCATCTTCAGTTTTACCGCAGGGATGTTGTGCACTCCGGGTTTGGCGCCCTGATGACAATTGAGGCAGGCTATTTTCATATGCATGCCGGGCTGGTTCAGGCCTTTGTGTTGTTTGAGGGTGTTCATGCCATAAGCAGTGTGGCAATTTAAACAAACCTTGGCCTTGAATTCTTTGTCATATGTCGATTGCGCCTGACCGTAATGAACATTATGACACCCTATGCATGGTGGGGCTTTGGGGCCAGCCCTTTTTCCATCAGCGCCGGCCTGAATAGCTCCAGAAACCGAAGACGCTGAAATCTCGGCATTTTTCCCATGAGCGCTTGCCTGCATGCTGTCCACGGCATCTTCGTGGCATTCCTTGCAATCGACTGGCGCCAGGCGCTGGTTATGGGGCACATCCGGAATGTCCTTGTGGCAGTTTACACACATCAAATCCTTGTGAATGCTGTCTCCGAACTTCTTCTCATCAATGGATAGATTAAGTTCCCCAAATATGTAAGGAGGTTTCACCCTGGGTGGGACGGGCTTATCTCCGACATTTACCTGATCTGCAAGATCTTCCTTGCTCATATTGAGAATGTCTGGATTGTGACATCCTAAGCATGTTTGATTGTCGACTTCCCTGGGTTCCGGCGCAGGGGATGGTTTTGCCTCCGCTGGCTGAGCGTTATTTTCGGTGTTTTCCGTCGGAACCGCATCGGCCGCAAAACCTGACCGATCATAATCTGTGAAAAACAACCCGTACAGCCCTACAAATACTGCAACAATAAGCGGTATCGAGGACTTTCTTAGCGGTTTATTAGCTGAAATCATCTTTCAACTCCTTGACTTATCGCTATATTTGAATTGAATGGGGAATTGGTCGACCGTAAAAAAACAGTCGGTATTATTACATCTATATTAAGATGTTGGTCAAGAACATTCGCAAAAACAAAAAGGGCTTCTTCATTTAGAAGAAACCCTTTTAAAGAAAAAAAATCTATAAAGCGCTAATTAGGAAAAACCGATTTGCCTATTTCTTTTTCTGGTGACATTTGGCGCAGGTCACGGGGCCAGTCGGTTTGTTTTCATTCTTGAATTTTTTGTGACAGGTCTGGCACCTTTCATGATAAGCCTTTTCAAGCTTCACGACCTTTCCATTGTCCTCAAGCTTGTGGCATGCCGAGCATTTCTTTACTTCGTCCCCTTCCTTCCAAACGTTCTTGCCGTCCTTGTAATCATGGTGACAGGTTGTACACTTTGCGGCTTTGTGTTTGGCGTGTGGAAAAAGGACTGGACCTTGCTTGAAACTCTTGAAGAGGTCGGAATGAATCGTAATGTCCCCTTCAGGGGCCTTGTTAGCGGCAAAAGCAAGCCCAACCATCAATGTAGCTGAAAAAACTACTAACAGGCAAAAAGCGATCTTTTCTCTAATCTGCATATTTGAGCCTCCCAATACTAATGAAAAACTGCATCGATAGGCCACCGATAGTAGCGGCCTAATTTCTCCATCGTTGGCGTAGTATAGTTTAGCACTGTTTAAGACCCCTTACAAACAATTTTTTGTGCGGTCACGCCAAGCTTTTGCACTTCGTTTATGACCCTCTCAACCAAATTGTCTACCTGAGATTCGATCTCCCTGCTCAATTCGAGGCCAAATGGAGTTATGTCCAAGGGTTCTACTCCGATCACAACCACTGATTTGGGTCCATTTTCGAGTAGAGCACACAAATTTAACGCTTCCACAAGGTCGCTATCATGCGCTGACTGTTTAAATCTGAGGCCTTTAGGTAAGTCCGCCCTTTCAAGTCTGTAGAGGCTACCTGGTTCTCCAC
>JACWAG010000236.1 GCA_014874425.1 Syntrophaceae bacterium
GGAAATATATACAGTACGTGAGGTGTTGGAAGGGTTGGCAGCTAGACTTGCGTGTCAAAACGTTGACAATCAAGCAATCGAAACAATGGAGAAATGCCTCGTAGCTCAACATGAGATGGTCATTAACCGGGATCTCGTCGGGTATTCGAAACACGATTTCGAATTCCACGCTGCGATTCATCAGCTATCCGGGAACAAGTTTTTGCAAGAAATGCTTAATGCCATAAGAAGCAAGACGAGACCAGCATCAATGAATTTCATACCATTGCTCCGTTACTCTTTCAACGACCATTTGACAATTCTGAAATCTTTGAAATCAAGAGACGTCACGACAACGGAAAGGGTAATGAAATCCCACATTCGTCGGTTGATAAGAGTTCTGAAAAAGCAAATGTCTTTAGACAGCACAGACAAGAAGGGAAGCCTAGAGGAGTCGCTTTCCGAATCTGATTACCAACATCTTTCAATCGTATCAACAGTGTCTTCGGCACATTCGTCAAAGAGGTCTAGGAAAAGATGAACTGAGAGTAAGTATGTGACACAGTGGGAAGGAGGGAAAATTCATGTCTGAGAGTATAGAAACGTCTGTTTATCGATTTCGTTATGCTTTAGTTGCAATCCTCACAATCTGTTACTCCATTCAATATCTGGATCGAGTAAAGACCAATGTCCTGATACCGTTTATCAGTCAGGACATCGGAATGACAAACATTCAAATAGGCATCGGCGCTGCTTTGATGCTAATCTTTTACGGTCCGGCACAATTAGCGACTGGATGGATTTGCGACAAGATCGGCTCAAGACGCGTTATGATATTTTCGATCATCGTCTGGAGCTTTATGACATACTGGCAAGGCGAGGTCCGAACAGTCGATGAGTGGTATTTTCGGATGGCTCTGTTTGGGGTAACTATAGGAACCGAATTTATACCATCCACACGATTAATTGTTAGATACTTTCCAGCGCTGCAAAGAGCAAGGGCGCAAAGTGTCCTCTCCTGGTCGTGGATCGTGACTCCAGCATGGGCTCCGATCTTGGCAACATTCATGTATTCTGCTCTTGGCAATAACTGGCGTGACGTATTCCACATCCTAGCTTTTTTTGGCGTTGTTCCGTTAGTTTTGATATTGTTATTTGTTCATGACAAACCAGAACATAATCGATTCGTTACAAAAGATGAGGCTGTCGAATCATATTCTGGGGAAATTGCCAACGGAATCATCAAAGAATCGGATGTGCGAAATGGCAATGTAAAAGCGATTGCAAAAATTTCCAAAAGTTTGGATGTCCCTTTTTCTACAATCTTAAAAACCCCTGGTTATATACCGCTGGTGTTCGTGTATATAGCGTCTCAACTGGCATATTGGGGAGTCATGACATGGTCAGCCCAGTATCTGGTAAAAGTCCATGGCTTCAGCGTTATGAAAATGGGGCGTTGGGCCTCCCTTTATTTTGTAGGTGGGATGTTGGGAGCATTCCTTTCCGGTTGGGTGAGCGATAGCGTTCTTAAAGGCCGCAGAAAGCCAATGATCATGAGTTGCTTCATATTTATGATTCCCTTCATTGTCTTGCTGGCTACCTTCCATAAAGGCGTATCTCCCTCTCTCATGTTGTTAACTTTAACCGGCGCCGGATTCTTTTCTAATATGGCCTGGGGGCCAGCCATAAGCTTGCCAGCTGACATGTTTGCCGTTGAAGCGTACGGAAAAGCTATGGGATTCGTAAATTGTTTTGCCTATATTGTGGCTGCAGCGAGTCCTTATATCATGGGATGGCTGATAATCAACAATACGGTTACAAAGACACAAAACTATTTCTGGGCATGGATATGGGTCGCTTGTACTGCCTTAATCGGTGTCATTGCATCTTCCATGTTGGTAGACAAAAAACGAGGCGAAAAAGTTGTGTCGCCACAAATCGGCGCGGCTTAGATTGATCGACTCAGCAGCTAGAAATAAAGACCTATTCATGGCAACCTTCCTGATAAAAGTCGTGAAAAGGTTGTGGGAATGACCACCTGGAGTAGCCCAGTCGACCAGACAACCGTAAAGACTGATTTGAGAAATCGATTTTGGGGGATGAAGTGACTCACATATGGATTAAGGCTCAATGGAGGAATCGACATACAAAATGAGCGACTACATAGAACAAATCAAACAGGCCGTTGTGGACGCTAAGCATAAGGACATAGAAGAGTTGGTCAAACGAGCGATAGATGAGAAAACAGATTTGGACATGATAGTCAACAATGCGCTCATAAGCGCAATGGACATTGTTGGGATGAAATTCTCCGATAATGAGATTTTTGTTCCTGAGATGCTTGCCTCGGCTGTTACGATGAAAAAGGCGTTAGGGATCATTAAACCTTTGCTCACGAGAAAAGATGCCAAGTCGAGAGGGACTATCATGATCGGCACCGTCAAGGGAGATCTCCATGACATCGGCAAGAATCTCGTCATCATGATGTTAGAAGGGGCTGGTTTCCGTATAATCGACCTCGGAGTAGACTTAAGCGCGGAAAGGGCCGTAGCGGCGGTAGCAGAATTTAAGCCGGATATCCTGGGACTTTCAGCTCTGTTGACCACTACCCTGCCAGCAATGGAAGAGGTGATAAAAATATTGAAAACAAAAGGGTTGAGAGACAGTGTCAAAGTCATGGTTGGTGGAGCGCCGGTAGATCTTAAGTTTGCACAGAAGATTGGAGCGGACGGCTACGGTAAGGATGCCGCAGAAGCGGTCCAACTGGCCAAAACACTCTTGACTCAGAACTGATTCCTAGTGGAATAACCTGGCTTTACATTAATTAATAGTCAATACTAGAGACAGTTGTACCTTAGAACAGTCCACAGCGCTCAAGATGCTAGAACATGGAGGTTATCAAGCCATGAAGTCCACATCCTACAATCTCGTGATGTCTGCTTTATATAATGGCACAAAGGGAAGTCGCCCACCAGCAGGAAATCCAACTTCTGTAGTATGCCATGGCCTCATGGATTTAGCTGGTATATCATTTCCAGAGGCTCATCTTGATCCTCATGCCATGGCTGAACTGGCGCTTGCTGGTCATGAAATAATTGGGTTCGACACTGTGATGCCTGAATATAGTGTCCATCAAGAAGCGGCTGCTCTCGGTTGCAATGTCGACTGGGGAAACAAGGATTGTATGCCTGACAGCCGTAACTTCCCTTACGAGGATTTTTCAGATGTAGAGGTCCCGGAAAACCTTCTTGAGAAACCTTCGATGCGAGTTGTTCTCGATGCTCTCTCGATCTTGAGGCGCCATGTCGGTGGAAAGGTAGCCATCATAGGTAAGGTTATGGGACCGTGGACCATTGCCTACCACATGGCAGGCACTCAAAACCTGTTGCTGCGTATTGGACTGGGGGAAGAAGACAAAGTCATAAAGATGCTCCGTCAGTTGATGCCGGTCTCTATAGCGTTCGCAAAAGCCCAATTCCGGGCCGGCGCTGACATCGTCGTGCTGGCTGACCACGCGACAGGCAACCTGGTCGGTTCTTATCACTATAAAGAACTGTTGCTTCCTATACATCAGGAAATGACATCGACGATTGAAGGACCTCTTATCCTTCACGTGTGCGGGAATTGTCTTGATAGGCTTGAACTCTTTGCCGATGCGGGATTTGACGCCTATCACTTCGAATGGCAAGTGGACGCCAAGGTGGCTGTTGAAAGAGTGGGGCATCGAATGTGCCTAGTGGGTAACGTTAATAACGCTCAAGTTCTGTATCAAGGTGCTCCTGATGACGTATATAGGCAGGTTCGCTACGCGGTGGAGGCTGGAGTCAACATAATAGCGCCCGAGTGTGCCGTACCGCTTGCCACTCCTCTCGAAAATCTCAAAGCCTTGGTAACTGCTGTACATGAAGGTTACTAACTATTGCTCGATGCCGCAGTCTTTTGCCTTTAAGCGAATATTGAAGTCTATCCCAGGAATTTTGGGAGCCTCATTTACTGCTCCGCGAACATGTTGCAGCTAGTGACGGGAACCCCTCACACGATAAATAGTCTTGTAAATCTAGATGCAAGAGGAATGGAGCAATGAAGGTTTCTCTATAAGCGACAGCGCATGAAAAGTTCGACCGGCAATTGACAAACCGCAAGCCACCGCCTTTGCAGGCCCTGAATCCTTCAATTCCGTGGCTCCTCATGAGGCCGTCAGACACGAAGAAAGAACACTGACTAAACGGCTCAACCTTGCAAACAATATTACGGATAGAGGATTGCAGTTGTAAAAACGCATCTAATGTTCGGGATCATAGTCATTTTTGCTGACATTACGGGACATCCCATTCTCCAGGGAGTTTTGCAAGAGGTTCTAATGTTAAATAGTTATTTGTCTACAATAATCGGAGTGCGTTCGCTCTTCGCTTTCGATGTAATCAATTATGGAGTTTAGGGTGCCCCTGCAACTCGATACTCGCGACTGGCTAAACCTACTGGATGTTTCACGAAATGGTTTGGTGGCCGTCAATCTTGACGGAGAAATAGTTTTCCTGAATAGGACTGCAGCACGCATCATAGCGATAGACGCGGAAATGGCAATAGGAAAAAGAATCGAGGCGTTGATCCCTAATACTGGACTCTTGGAAGTGATGAAGAGCGGACGTGATGAAACAAATCAAAAAATGGTCATAAATGGACA